>CAZJOB010000118.1:0-1690 GCA_964547435.1 uncultured Desulfatiglans sp.
TGTAGAATGCAGGGACATTGTGAAGAGCTGTTGACGAATTCGGATTTCCGGTCCGCATATCTGGGAATCATGGGGGTAAGAATATGAGTTTGTTTCCTTCAATTGATGTTTTTCTACAGGTAGTGATTAATGGATTACTCCTTGGCTGTATGTATGGCGTAGCTGCAATCGGCCTTAGTCTTATTTTCGGATGTATGCAGATTATATTCATTGCTCAGGGAGCAATTATGATATTAGCTGCTTACTGTATATACTGGCTGTACACACTTACGCCGATCAATCCACTTTTCGGCTTTCTGCTTATAATACCGGTATTCTGGGGAGTAGGCTGGTTAATTTACAAGGGGATGTTCCAGAGGGTTGCAAAGGTTGGTCAAAGCCCAACATTGCTTTTGGCATTCGGGTTGATGATCCTTTCGGAGAACCTGATGCTTTATTTCTGGTCGCCGGACGTCCGTTCTGTAAAAACAATATTTTCAAGCTCCGCAATAGGTATAGGGGATGTTAATATATCGGTTACCCGGCTTATAGTAGCTGCTGTCGCCCTTATTTCCACCGGTATAGTCTTTCTTTTCCTTAAGAAGACAATGGTCGGAAAAGCAGTCCGCGGTGTTTCGGAGGACAAGACAACGGGGATGCTGTTGGGAATCAGTTCTGCTAAAGTCAGCGCCATTACATTTGCGATAGGTATAGCCATGGCCGGTGTTGCAGGTGCTGCTACGTCTATAATTTATCCCTTTGATCCGTATTTTGGATTTAGTTTCAGCCTTAAGGCCCTGATAGCGGTAGCTTTCGGAGGATTAGGAAACGTAGGGGGGGCTCTTTTAGGAGGGCTGATTCTTGGTTTGCTGGAAAGCCTGAGTTCATACACGATAAGTCCTGGTTGGGCGGATGCTGTTTCTTATGCAGCCTTTTTATTGGTTTTAATATTAAGGCCTCAGGGATTGCTGGGCAGAGCTTTTGAAAAGTTTTAGCAGGATAAGCCGGAGGAAGACAATAATGAGATTTTGCAAACAAATAGATAGAAAGACAGCTTATGCTGCAGGCGCTGGTTTTCTTTTCTTACTCTTTTTTTTAATTTTCCCTTTGATAGTAGAGGCCGAGACATCCTATATTGTATTTTTCTTTTTTACGACCTTTATTTATATTACCCTGGCACAGGGATGGAACCTGGTCGCAGGTTACGCAGGACAGGTTTCTCTTGGACAGCATGCATTTTTCGGCCTTGGCGCATATATCACCGCATTAACATGGAGGGCAGGATGGACAGGATACCTTGATCCTCTTGCAATGCTGATGAGCGGCGGAGGGGCGGCTATTCTGGCAACTGTTGTGGGCATGCTTCTTCTTTCCAAGCTGAGGGATGATTATTTTTCATTGGGCAGCCTGGGTATCGGTGAAATTTTACGGGTGGCTGCTTTAAACGGCGGAAGCCTTACAGATGGTCCGTCCGGGCTCAGCCTGCCGTCAGACTCATATATTTCCATGAGTTATTACTACTACATCGCATTTTCTATTATGATTATCACTCTTATTATCATATTAGCTATAACGCGCTCCCGTGTAGGACTTGCACTGGTGGCTATCAGGGAAAATGAAACCGCAGCTTCTGCAAATGGAATTGCTGTACTGAAGTATAAGACTATGGCTTTTGTTATAGGGGCATTTGTCACAGGACTTTGCGGCAGCC
>CAZJOB010000118.1:1700-9537 GCA_964547435.1 uncultured Desulfatiglans sp.
TTATTCCAGTTTTAATGGTTCTTTTAGGGGGCGCCGGTACATTTTTAGGCCCGATCATCGGGGCTTTTATTCTTAGTGCTGCATTTGAACTGATCAACATCTGGGTGCCGGAACTACATCCGATTTTTTCCGGGGCATTTATTGTAATTATAACACTTTTTATACCATTCGGGATTATGAGTTATTTTACGGGATATAAACATACAATTTTACAAAAATTATCGATTTTTAAATGGAGGTTTCAAAAGACATAGTATATAATACCGGCATGAGAAACATAAAGATGTTCAACCTAACCTCTTACTTGCATAAGATATGATATCATAGATTATGCAGATTAAAATAAATATTTTAGAGGAAAAATTAAAGAAGGAGGAGCAAAATGAAACGCTTTAAAAATCTTTACAAAATCACAGGCTTTGTTTTTGCAGTAGTACTTTGTGTGGGTGTTCTTTTCTCCTGTGGCAAAAAGGCTGAGAGGGAAATTGTACTTGGCGCGCATCTCCCGCTTAGCGGTGTCGGAGCCCTTGTAGGCGCGGATCAAAAGTGGGCTTATGAAGAGGCTGTAAAAGACATTAATGATAAAGGCGGCATTTTTGTCAAAGAATTCAATGCTAAACTTCCGGTTAAAGTCATTGTTGTGGATGATGAATCGGATTCCGGCAAAGCAGCCGCTGCGGTAGAGCGCCTGATAAAACGCGATAAGGTTGATATGATTCTGAGCGGCCAGGTAGGGGCTATGGGTGTGCTTCCCGGTATGATTACAGCGGAAAAGTATAAAAAATATTACCATGGCAACATTATATGGAAACATGATTTTCTTGCTCATAAGTTCAAATGGGCAACGATGTATTTTATGGAAATACCAGCTATTGGAATTATGCCGTTTGAACTGTTTAAATCATTGCCTGAAAAAGAAAGGCCAAAAAAGATCGGTCTGTTCATGGAGGACAGTTTTGACGGTAAAGCCATGGGAGACGGAGCTGCTCAGGTTGCAAAGATGTATGGCTATAATATCGCACTGCGCGTTACGATGGGACTTGGCGCAAAGGATTTTTCAACTCAGGTTTTAAAAGGGAAAGCTGCCGGCGTAGACGCAATTATAAGCATGGCTAATGTGCCGGAAATGGTTACTCTGATCCGCCAGATGAAAGAGAATAATTTCCATGTTAAGGCTTTTCAGGGCTTTAAGGGAACATGGTCTACGGAATTTTCCAAAGCGCTTGGAGCGGATGCTGAAGGTGTACTTCTGGATGCTTTCTGGTCTGAGGATTATCCGTATGATGGCGCCAAGGAATTAGGGGAACGTTATACAAAGAAGTTTGGCGATCGTTCAGTAAGCGTCGGAATGTATTATGCGACCTGCCAGATATTGTGGAAGGCAATAGAAATAGCAGGCACTCTTGATGGAGCAAAAGTACGCCAGGCGGTTTTGGATAACAAGTTCGAAACCGTAAATGGACCTGCAAAATATGACAAAGATGGCGTAGCTATTTTCCCGGCCGGCGATTGCCAGTGGAGGGACGGGAAACAAATTTCTGTATATCCGCCTAATCTTGCTAAGGAAAAATTCGTAGCTATGAAGCCATGGGATAAACGTTAAGTTGGTTTCCTTCTCAAGTATAGTGTTGGACTAAATTTGTTATAATTTTTTGTTTCGGGTACTACTAACAGATAACAACACGTATGATGTGTGTTGTCTGATAAAATGACCACGGTATGTGGTCATTTTTTTTCAGGAAAATAAATCAATTGACTTTATGTTATTTTTAATAATATAATTTATCTTATTTACAGATTTATACTTTGTGTTATTGAGAACACCTTTTACCAGTTGCCGATAAATAAAATATATACGGTATATGGAGAAAAAAAATGAATCTGTCCAGAATTAAAATTAAAACAAAACTTATTGCCAGCTTTTTAATTATTATTTTGTTATCATGTTTGCTGATAGGGTTTTTTATATACGAGTTAAAACATACTGAAAGCATAACCGAGGAATCGTACAATACATCTTTAGTCTCAAATAAATCATTCGAATGCGAGATTTTAATATATCATTTTGAAATAATTTTGAATGACTTTATTTCTGCAATCAATCAAAAGGATACAAATAAAGCCTACAGTATCATTGCCGGCGGTAAAGACACTATGGGAATATCCATGAAAGGGAATTTACATATTTTAAGCCAATTGATTAAAGATGAAAAAGGAAAAGAAATATTCGCAAATGTTGAAAAAATGTTCGTGAATTGGCAGGAAAATATTGAAGAACTTATTAAACACATAAAAAATGAAGACACTGTTACAGCTTTGCAAACCGCAAATAATGTAAAAATAAATTTAAAAAATTATATCGAACCGCTCTCAGACCTCAATTTCCATGCAGAACAGATTGCAATGGAATTTCATGAAGAATCAAAAAGAATAATTAATAATGTGTTTATTGTTTCTATTGTAATTTCAGCAGTTTTAATTCTTGTCGCAGTTTTTATTGCAGTGCTTATTTCAAGAAACATATCCGGATCCTTATCCTTTTTTAAACAAATTTTTTCAAAAGGAGCATCGGGCCACCTTGATACAACTTATCCTGTACAGGCTGGTGCCAGGGATGAAATCAATGAACTCGGCATATTGTTTAATCAATTTATCGATAAGGTGAGGGGAGTAATTATTGAGGTAAAGGATGCGTCAATGGACCTGGGAACATCTTCTGATGAGTTGTCGGCCACTACTGCCAGCTTCTCAGTAAATTCGCAAAACCAGGCAGCTTCTTCTGAGGAGGTAACAGCAACCATGGAGGAGATCTCGGCCGGAGTTGATAATATATCCGATAACACTCAATTTCAGTTCGATAAGTTAAATGAAGTTGTCGGTTTAATGACGCAGTTGTCAAATATAATCAATGAAATGGCAAAAAGGATATCCGACGCCCGGATTTTATCGAAAAATATAACTGAACGCGCGAAGGCCGGCAATATAACATTAAATCAAATGAAAAACAGCATGGATGAGATCACTGAAAGTTCAAATAAGGTTACCGATATCATCGGTATAATTGATGACATATCCAATAGAATTAATCTTCTGTCGCTTAATGCCGCTATCGAAGCCGCGAGGGCAGGTGAGGCAGGGCGTGGTTTTGCTGTGGTGGCGGATGAGATATCGAAACTGGCTGACCAGACTGCATCAAGCATAAATGATATAGATACTCTTATCAAAAAGAATAATAATGAAATCAGCAACGGAGTTAAAAATGCCGCGGATACTATTGACAGTATTTCGGAGATAATTCAGGGTGTTGAATCTATTGATGGTATGATGAATAATATTATCGCGGATATGGAAAAACAGCAAACAACAAATGACTCTGTCAATAAAAGTGCGGATGATTTAATGATCAGGTCAAATGAGGTAAGGACTGCGTCTGAGGAACAGAGAAATGCCGTCAGCGAAATAATGAAAGCAATTACCAATATAAATGATTTAATGCAGTCAAGCGCTGCGGGTGCCGAGCAGATTTCAGCAAACTCACATAAACTGGCTTCCATGGCTGAGAATCTAAGAGATAAAGTGAGCTTTTTTAATACTTAACTTCAGCTTTGCCTTTAGAATAAGCGATATGTTTTTCCAGTAACTTTCTGCATTATTATAAGTGCATCCCGAAACTTATTAATATTAAATGTAGTCTCAAACAATAAATATCAATCTTCCTGCCGGAAACAGCCCTCCAATTTTATTTATTTTTTAAAAAAAGTGTTGAATTTATAAATTCCATTCCGATTTATAGAAACACTGTTTATTTATCGTTTCAAAGGAGTTCTAAGTTGCCTAAAGTAAATTCCGAACAAGGCGAGTTTGTTCACTTAGCAAATGAATACAATCTTATTCCGATTTATGCGGAGATGCGGGCTGATCTGTACACAACCGTATCTCTTTTTATGCGTCTTAAAATGGAAAGATACCAGTATCTGCTTGAAAGCGCTGTAAGCGGAGAATTTTTCGGAAGATATTCCTTTATGGGTACATCCGAAAAAGCGATAGTATGCAAAGACGGTATAGTATCAATAACCGACGGCAATAGGGTAATTGATAGCGGATCATACGATAATCCGCTTGAATATGTTCGTGAATATTTTAAAAAAATCATTCCTTACAGGGATCCGAAGCTTCCGCCTTTTACAAACGGCCTTATAGGATACCTCGGGTATGACATGGTAAGATATTTTGAAAAAATTCCGCTGCCGGAAAAGGACGAACTAAGTGTCCCGGATTTTGAAATGATAATAACCGACAAGATTATTATTTACGATCATTTGATACACAAGCTTTATATTGTCTATTCTCCATTTATCGGTGAAAACGATGATCCTGTAAAAGTTTACGCTAATGCCGTCGAGGAGATAGAAAAAATGTTAGGTGATATTGAAGGGCCGGGAAAAATGCTCCAGCCGTTTAAGCTTTACACCAGGAACGGTAAACCAGTGTTTAAATCAAATTTCTCAAAACAGAGATTTGAAGATTCGGTTGAAAAGGCGAAGAGATATATCTATGACGGCGATATATTTCAGATGGTGCTGTCGCAGCGTCTCAATGTCCCCGTAAGCGGGGATGGTTTTAATCTTTACAGAAGTCTTCGCGTTGTAAATCCTTCGCCTTATATGTTTTACCTTAAGTGCAATGATGTTGAAATAATCGGATCTTCTCCGGAAGTGCTGGTGCAGCTTAAAGCAGGACAGGTGACCGTCAGGCCCATAGCAGGCACCAGGCCGCGCGGGAAAACACCTGAGGAGGATTTACAGCTCAAAGAGGAGCTTCTGGCTGATGAAAAGGAACTGGCTGAGCACATAATGCTTGTCGATCTCGGCAGAAACGATGTAGGCAGGGTATGCCAGGGCGGCACCGTAAAAGTGGATCAGCTCAAAGTGATTGAGTACTATTCTCACGTGATGCACATAGTGTCCAATGTCGTAGGCAGGATATCGCCGGAGCATGATGTATTCGATCTGATTAAAGCTGTGTTCCCTGCAGGGACATTATCCGGCGCACCCAAGATAAGGGCAATGGAAATAATAAGCGAACTCGAACCTGAAAGAAGAGGGATTTACGGAGGCATGGTCGGATACCTGACTTATGACCAGGAGCTCGATACTTGCATTACCATACGGACAGTTATCATAAAAAATAATGTTGCATACCTTCAGGGAGGAGCCGGGATAGTAGCTGATTCAAACCCGGAAAGGGAGTATTACGAGACAATGCAGAAAATGAAAGCTATTTCCAAGGCCATGGAAGCGGAGAATTAAAATGATTTTGCTGATAGATAATTACGATTCATTTACATTTAATCTGAAACAATATCTTCTTGAGTTGAATCAGAAGGTTGAAGTTATAAGGAACGACGCAATAACAATTGATGAGATCAGAAAGATGGATCCGTCGCATATTGTTATTTCTCCTGGGCCGGGCAGGCCTGAGAACGCCGGAATAAGCGTCGATGTTGTAAAAGCGTTTTCAGGTAAGATACCCATTCTCGGCGTATGCCTCGGGCATCAGGCTATCGGATATGTTTTCGGAGGGAAGATAGTGAATGCGTTGAAGCTTATGCACGGTAAAATAAGCAAGATCTATCATGACAACAAGGGTATTTTCTTTAATATACCTGACGGCTTTGAAGCCACAAGATATCATTCTCTTGTTATTGACCCAAAAACTATTCCGGATATTCTTGAAATTTCTGCAAAGAGCGATAATGGGGAGATTATGGGTGTAAGACATAAATATGATTTAACTGAAGGAATACAGGTACACCCGGAATCCATTTTGACACAGGAAGGAAAAAAGATATTGCAGAATTTTTTAGAGTTTAAATATTTGAAAAAGGCTGACGGGATCCTTATTAAAGAGGCTATTAAATCCGTAATGGAAAGCAGAGACCTTTCTGAGGACACTGCTGTAAATGTTATGGATGAGATCATGGAGGGAGGTGCTACGGATGCTCAGATCGCGTCGTTTATAACTGCTCTGCGGTTAAAGGGCGAGACGGTTGAGGAGATAGCAGCTTTCGCTAAGGTCATGCGTGAAAAATCCGTAAGGATATCGCCGGAATCCAGGGATCTGGTCGATACCTGCGGAACAGGCGGAGATGAGTCAGGGAGTTTCAACATATCGACTGCAGCCGCGTTCGTTGCCGCAGGCGCCGGTGTGAAGGTAGCCAAGCACGGGAACAGAAGCGTATCGAGCAAAGCGGGCAGCGCGGACGTGCTGGAAGCCCTTAACGTGAAGATCGATCTTTCGCCGGAAGACGCTGCTAAATGTATAGATGAAGTGGGGCTTGGTTTCCTGTTCGCGCCTAAACTGCATCCGGCAATGAAATTTGCGATCGGGCCCAGAAGGGAGATCGGAGTTCGCACAGTGTTCAATATACTGGGGCCGCTGACGAATCCGGCACGCGCCTCGTATCAGATAATGGGTGTTTATGATGAGAATCTTGTTGAAAAACTTGCGGATGTGCTTAAGCATTTGGGCGTTAAAAGAGGATTTGTCGTGTCGTCACACGACGGGCTTGACGAGATTTCGATATCTGCTCCCACATTAATTGCTTATATAGACGGAAAAGATATTAGAACAAAAAAGTTCAGTCCAAAGGAAGTGGGCTATAAAATCGGCAGGAAGGATTCTGTAATGGGCGGAAGCGCGTTCGATAATGCTAATATCATTAAAAATATACTTGGGGGGGCAAAAGGCCCTCAAAGGGATATTGTATGCCTTAATGCAGGATTTGCGATCGCGGCATGCGGCGGAATGAGCATTAAAGAAGGAGTAATACTCGCGGAAGAATCGATAGATTCGGGCAGAGCCCAAAAAACGCTTGAAAACCTCGTGGAGTTTACAAACAGTATTTAATAAAGATCATGGGACCTACACAGTTCATAATAATTACCGCAATGATATTGCTGAACAGCCTTTTCGCAGGATACGAACTGGCGTTGACCACTGTTAATCTGGGCAGAATTAAGCTTTTTGCAGAACAAAAGAAGAAGGGTGCCCTGTCAGCGCTTGCAATGAAAACGCGCATGGGCGCAAGCCTTGCAGTTGTGCAGATAGGCGTTACTCTTGTAGGTGCAATTGCCGCAGCGACAAGCGGCGCTAAGGCAGAGGATTTGATAGCATCATTTCTCCAGGCTACATTTAATATCTCCAGATCGTTATCCGGTGCAATTGCCATCGCTTTGATAGTCCTGCCCCTTTCGGCAGTCACTATTGTTATCGGCGAGCTTGTTCCGAAAACTCTCGCTTTGAAAAATAATGAAAAAGTTTGTCTTTTACTAAGCCCGGCTATGCGTGCTTTTGCGTTTATTGTATATCCGTTAGTATGGTTACTGGAAGTAATCACTAATATTTTTGTTGGACTTTTTGAACGCGGTTTGCCGCATAATATTTCCCAGGTTGATCTCGGTATTGTGGAATTACGCGCACAGGCGAGCGCGTTAAGAACATGCAGCGTAATTGACAAGGAACAGGAAAAAATCATTATTGGCGCCAGCAATTTATCAAAAATCAAAGTATTGGATATCCTGATACCTGCGCAGGATATAGTGACACTTTACGCTGACGGCGATATAACCGAACACTTTGTAACTGTGCATCTTGAAGGATTTACCCGCTTCCCTGTAACCGAGGTACGCTCCGATCCTCAGAAGATTATCGGCTATGTGAATATAAAGGAATTGATCTTCCTGGCTAAAACACACCCGGCGAATCCTTCTTTAAGGGAAATTTTAAGGCCGGTATTATTTCTTTCTCAGGAGATGGATATCGGAGAAGCTTTCTC
>CAZJOB010000119.1:0-9528 GCA_964547435.1 uncultured Desulfatiglans sp.
CAGATCAATAGGATCAAATCCCGTAAAATCCCCACTCAGGTTGGCGTCCGCCCATGAATACTTTAAATCCGCTGTCAAATAGAGAGACTTGAAGATATTATAATCCGCACCGCAGCCAAGGTATATAATCGGCACATTATCGGAAGATTTCAGAACAGCATGGAATATTTCCATTGTTGAGTAGTCAACAAAATCACCGCCCTGTTTAAATTCATAATGCAGGATACCTGCACCGACACTTAAGTATGGAACAATCCGGGCTGGAAGCCAGGCGTACTGCCCCACCTGACGTCCCCGCGGGACAAGTAAATACTTAATACCGGCTGTTATGGGTGTTTGAGAAAATTTTGTGCTCTGTGTGATTGGAAACCCCTGATTATCGAGATAATCTCTGAATTCAGAATTTTTGGTCTGCTCTGATGTATCGAGGCTGAAAACCAGGTCAATCCTGTTATGAATATTAAAACCAAAGTCTATACCGAAATCCCAGGTATCAAAATCGCCCTTTTCAAGTGTAAGTTCATCTGTAATCATATCAAAAATACCGCTATCCGTATCAGGGAAAAACGCGCCTATACGCAAACCAAGATATTTTCTTGGTTCCTGGAAAAGAAAATCAGCTTTCGTTTCATCGGGGCTCTCCTGTGCTTTTATTTCCATTGCCCCGGGCAGCAGGGGATAAAGAAATAGAAATGAAAATACAAAGACAGAAACACGAAAAAGGCAGTGGTACAGGATGTGATTTTTATTTTCTGATAATTTGGTTTGGTATGTCATTATTGCATCCCTCCTTTTCAAATATAAATCGTTCAATTAATTTTACTTTTTTACCTACGTCCCATGGTTTTACATTACGTTTATTCTTAAGAGCTACCTTCACAGTAATTATCATCCAGCTTTGCATAGGATGTTCCACTGTCAAGGAGTACGGCCACGGATATGTGCGTGCGTTCGCTGAAATCGTAAGGGAATCCTCTGTAACGCGAGGAGGCCATTTTCTGCAGAATCTTCATGTCGCGACCCGGGTAGATCTCAGTTATATAGCCTTCCTGATAGAGCGCGATGAAGAAGGCAATCTCTTCGATCATGTATTCTCGAAGCAGGTCTATCTTTTTGCCGGTGATATTCTCAAGGGCCCTGCCGGACAGGCGCTTTGTGTTGCTGAGCATCAAGGCGATCTGCTCTTCAATGTCGGTGTTGAAATCTTCGTTTTTCGACGCGAAATCCCGAATCTTTGTCATGATTTTTTGAGCTTCTTTCGTATCGATCACATCCCGGCAGGATTGCACTTGAAGGTTGCCGTCAACATTTAGGCCGTTGAGGGCCGCCTCAATATCACCGGCTATTTTTCGACCACGTCGTTCTGCCTTTGCAGCGGCCGCGGCCTCGGACAAGGCCTCAAAAACCATAATGTTGTGGCGCTCCATGTAGTCGCCGATTATAATTCTCGGCCGTTCGCACCTGGAGATCGCCCAGGGCAGGTACTCGAAGAGAAAGGGCTTGTTTGCCATAAAGGAATACAGGCAGATCGGAATAAAGCACGAAGGGGTAGGTCGCGAACTGAGAAATTCGTCCACATTGGGTCCGCGTGTCTCGGAATAGTTGATTTCGACTGCCATAAAAATCCTTATTTATTTCGTCATCCCTCATTATTAGAAAGAACAATGTTATTATCCTGACAAATGCTGACAAAAGTCTGTGATCAGTTACCCCAAAAGGACCTGCGGCCGTAGACATCAGGTAACATTTTCTGAACCCCTGTCTCTTTTTTGGTGGATATGACAATCCGGTGGGAATAGTAATCACGCAGGGTCCTTCGGCAAAATGGACATAACCATTCATATTGCAGGCAGGCATCATTGATCATGAACTTTATTAATGGCTGAGCTTTGAGCTCTGAGTCGGCCCAATTGGTTAATTCTTTCGATAGCAGGCGATTGTAAGGGGATGTATCAAATTCCTGCAGTTGTTCCTGAAATGGGGACTGATTGCCGGACTCGCTTCCGGTTGAGAACAGGCTTTCGGTCGGCAGGCGTTTCACACGCCGGAACTCCTTAATTGTGTATCTCCAATGGCGGAACACCCAGGTGCTGAACCTGGACCTTGCAGGATTGTAAGATTGCGCAGCTTTCCATGCCCCGGCCATCAGGATATTGTAGAGCATTCCCTGTTCCGCCCAGTCTCTGACGGCGTTTCGCGCACAGTTCTCTGCCATGGCCTGGACGTCAGCTATAAGAATCCAGTATGCCTCCCGCTTTTCAGGGGGCAACGACTGCTGGATAAGGGTTTCCATTTCCTGGGCTTCATGTTCCATCCGGTAAATGTCCCTGGCCTGTCGGCCTTCATACTTTTTCCCGGGCTCCTGTGCCTTGTCAAGCTGCCCTTCATAGACCTCAATGCACACAGGGCAGAGGATATTCCTGATAGCCAGAGATTCATCTTCGTTATGCATGCCCCGCCCCCTGCCGGTTGCCCCATAGTACGAGATTTGCCCTGTTGCAGGCCCGCCAGTCCGCTTCCGTAAGGTCCATGTCCTCAAGCGCAAAACCGCGAAGCACGAGCCGCTCTGAAGAGGTCAGGCCATAAGGTCCTTCTTCCTTCCATACCTCACCCTCGAGAAGATCGCGTACACTGAGTGCAAGATCGCCCCGGTTATTCCTGACCTCCTTCTTATCCTTCCAGCGCATCATTGAACGAACCCATCCGGCGGCCATATCAATACTTGCACTGTTATGCCAGGGAAGGATGAGCGGTGATTCCGGGGCCGGGAACAGAGAGAGAAAGAGATCGTCGGATGTTAGGATGGGACCGGTTGGATGAATGTCGACATAGTCGCGTATGCGAAGCGAGTCAACCCGCTTTCGAATCTGAATGAGCTTTTTCAGCATGTTGAGTGTGATTAACAGGGTGGCCCAGCGACGTACGCGATCGGAATAATCGCCTGTCGATATGATATCCACGCAGCCGTGTTTGGCCTTCCTGCCTGCAACACCGAACGCTTCACACAGCCGGTCATACTCCTCCCTATCGATTTCCTTTCCTGCTTCCTTAAGAGAGGCAAGCAGCGACAGATTCCTGCGATCCTCGACCAGTCTATTATTATTGTAGGCATCCCGGATCACTCCGGCTAATTCCTGCGCCCGCCTGAGTTCCCCGCAGTCTGTCATGACAGTATGCATCAGGTCTCCGGCCCATTTATTAATGGCGCTGCCGCGATTTTCATTCGATACATCGATAAAAAGACCCTGAACCGGCAGCCTTCTCATTGCATAAGGAGAATGCAGCGTCAGCACCCCATGGCCACTATCCTCTGTCAACGCCATCAGATCCGAGGTCGACAGGGTTATGTCTCCGGATTTATACAGATCGATTATTCGCCGGCGCAGGTGCCTGACTCCTTCTGTTACGATATTTCGCCAGGAACGTTCATTCGAAGGCAAGTTATGCTCAAAGTTTACGCCAAGAAAAGGAGTGACGAGAGAGTGCAGCGTCTTCACTTCAGAGGGCATTTCACCCATATAATTGGTGATCGAAACTATTGCCGCCGGATGCCTCGCGGTCAGAGCGCTGTAGAATGTTCCTATAAGGAGACCATCAAAATTCACATCCCGCACCTGTGCAATCGTCCTTTTTGCAGATGGCGGCGCCGGGGTTGCCGGTCTGAAGCTGCCGGGCGGATCAGGCGGTTCCTCATCAGATCTCTCTGCAGCGGCAGACTTGTCAAGATTGTAGTCGGCAACGATTATTTCCGCAGGAAAGAACAATCGTTTACCATCATTCACGCCATGCCAGAATCTTCCGAATTCCTGCATAAATGAAGAAGCCGCCTCATATGACATTACCGCACTCCCGGAAGAGCTTGGATGCATTACCTCAAACCACCGGGCGAGGTCCGGGTCCAGTGTCTTCTCGGGCTTTCCCGATGGACGCTCACGGTCATCAATCCAAATAATGCGGATTTTAGGTGTTTCATTCATGCATTTATCCTTACGCGATGTAAAGGTGATCAAAAGTAAGAGCGACCCGTAAAACCCCGTAGCCGGCATTCACTATTTCAAAGCTTAACCACATGTCCCCGATTCTGAGAGATCGAAAGAAGGCAATCGCCATACTGGGTCCATTGTTTTCACGATCTTCAGGCCATCTTTCCCATTTCGGGTTGAAGTATTCGGGGATGGGTTTCCTGAAACCGACGAAATTTGAGATAACCAATGCCGGCATGCCCCCGATAGAATCGGTCTCCATGTACACACGAACTGCTGCTTCCAGCCCATTTGCACTCTCATCCTTACGATAATGTCTGCCATGTTGAACAGCATTGATTATAATCTCACTGATAAGTTGTGTGTAAAAAGCGGAATGAGGCCGGCAGGAAATTTTCGTGTCCGGGTCTGTCAGACAACACCCAAGATAAGCATGCTGCAGGGAGGTTTCCAATTGAGGATAGCGATGAATAATGGCTTTCTTATTGCGATCCATGCTGTCCGCGACATCCACATCCTTGTCAGCAAAAGGCGCTACATCCTCCCTGATCAATCGAAGAAGATCAAGCTGAGCGCTTGTGTCAAGAAATCGTCCCCCCTTTTCTTTATTTAATGAAAAGAAAGCCTCCTCGCTTTCGATAGCGTACGCTTGGAGCACCAGTGACATGTCACTAACAAGCCGGGCGCACTTAGCGGCCTCGGATTCTGAATCGCGCTCATCGAAATGCTTAAGAATTGGACTGATGCGATGGCCCATTGTATGCCCGTAATGCCTGATCGCGCTCTCTTTAGATTTCAGAATCGCCCTGTAGTGCCGCGTCATCCGGTTTTGAATATCATTTTTAATCTTTATAAGTTTTGTCTCAAAAGCTTCCGGCGAATCACTTGGAGAAACAGACCGAATCAACTTCTGAAAGTAATCAAGGGCGCCCAACTCTCTTTCAGTTACCTGAAGAGACAGAAAGAAACTGTATAACTCAAGAAAAAAGGAAAATGAGTAATGAGCGAGAGATGACCACTGATTCAGACACCAGACTATATCCACATTATTTATGTTGGGAGTAATAAAGTACAGGATAGCGTAGGAATTGGACTCTCCTTTATGCTTTGCAAAGAAAACATGGAAATAATCCGAAAAGGATTTTTTCTTCTTGGATTCAGTAAAGTATGGAGCCACTTTGATCTCACTATCACGATCATATTCTATTAAATAGGGCAGCACTCCCTGCTGATTTTTGGCGCCTTTTAAAATTAAGGTGAGCATGGATGCGTGCATATCAAAAACAAACCTCATGTCATCATTGTATTTAATGGGGTCCTTACAGCGTTGAGCAAAAATTGTGCAGATGTTTGAGTCGGTTGACCCCATAAGAATCCCCGTGATTCCCTCTGTCGCTCCCCTGTTTCCCGCGGTAACGCCTATACTGTTTACAAATCTCTCATCAAAGGCATCCAGACAATTCCAGATGTGGTTATGAATAAGCCTGTTTATTTCCAAGTGAGGGTCTGATTTAATGCTGGGGGCGCTCAAATCGTTCAATTTTGGTGTCGACAAAAGAGAGCTATATTTATTCTCTCTTCTTTTTAAATATACATAAGCATGCGAGCCTTCAGCCCAATAGTGATCAAGCCTGTAATGAAGGCCATATCCCTGGGCTTTATAGAAGGCGTAGGCGCTATGCCATTTACTTCCATCTATCTGTTCGTCACCCTCTTTATAGAAAGTATCTTCTGAGCAACAAAGCGCCTTTATTGTCTGAATGCAGCGAAAGGAAAACAGATCCTCTTCGATCTTCTGCATGAGAGATCCTGCTATGCCTTGCCTCCTGACGCGTTTTGCGCAGGCAAGCCATAGTATTTCGGCGGTATAAGCAGCAATAGAGATTACCGCAAATGCCAGAACTTCATCATTGTCAGCCAAATAGCAATGAACTTCATGTCGTTTTGCATCCTCAGGAATTATTTCTTTTGCGACCCGGCTGAAGAAGTGGTGGGGATTTTCGAGGGCTATTGCTGTTATCTGGGTCATAATATTGTCCCATGCTTCTAAACCCCCGGGCCTGGAAACAACATCATTATAAATTAACGAATTGTATCCTGATGCAAACATCTTTTTATCTTTCGGCCTCCGATTATTGCCGGTATGGCCAGAAGGATAAAAATGACCATGCCGGAAGCCAGGGCGGTCACTGGCGCATTATAAAGCCAGTTCGAGGCCCCGCTGAACTTGCCGTAAAGGGCGCTGGCCCAGCCGCCGAAAAAGCCGGCCAGGATTGATATGCCGGCAGCAAGACGCGTCCGGGGCAGATCTATCTTCCTGGCAAAGAACAGGGCAAAAAAGACTGATGGAAACATAGCCAACTGGGCGCCATAAATGGCGAAAACCAACTGAACTACATCGAACTGCAGAAAATGAAGAACAGTAAAGACAGCAAAGGACAATATTGCGATTAAAGCTATTGCCGAGCGCGCCTTGCGCATGACCAATATGGGTTCAGAACTGACCGGACGAAGTTTCAGAATGTCGATAGAAAAAATTTGCCCTGTAACAATCAAAAGACTGTCGGCAGTGGAAATCATGGCGCTGAAAAGCCCGAGTACGAAAAAAAACAGAAGAATCGTGAAGAAGGGGCCGGATGTTGCGAATAGCTCCATGATGTAATTGATTAACGGCTTCCCGACCGCGTTAAATTCCAGTGAGGCGGCCACATGCCAGAGGTAGCACGCCAACAGGACAAAGAAGGCCCAGAGCGTCGCGAAAAAAGGAGCGATCTGAAGGAGTCCTTTTTTGGCGGAAGGTATGTCCCTGGTCGAGCAGAGACGCTGCCAGGTTCCGGCGTCGCTTATAGGCGCGGGCAGGTTCATGACCACGATTCCGATGATGAACGGCCAGGCCGGGACCCAGGATCTGGCCATTTTAGTCAGGATCATTGGGATATTTATGCCCGGGATCCGCTGAGTTTGAACGATTGCCAGCACAAATAATGCGAAAAACCCGATAATGATGAATCTCAGTTGCCAGCGGTCTGTGGCGATGATTGCCCTGTAGCCGCTCATAAGCGAGTAGATTATTATAAAAACCAGGTAGACCAGGGCAAATGCCAGAACCTTTTCCCCGAGAAACGGCTGAAGAACAGTGACGCCGACAAGGAGTTCCATGCTGAAGATGCTGATATAGCCTATCAGTGAGAAGAACAGGGCGATGTATTTCACGCTGTTGCTGTCGTAGCTCTTGCCGAGAAATGCCTGAATAGTGTCATTTTCGGGGTTCGCCTCCATGATCCTTCTGGCGCAAAGATAGAGAAGCAGAAAGCTTAATGAATAGGAAATGACCGATACGAAAAGCGTTATACCCATTTCGGGCGCAAGGTTGATAAAGGCTATGATCACCGTTGCCAGCGACATGCCTGCGGCAACCGTTGTGGAGCGGTACTCGCCGGTCGAAATGGAACGCTTCAGAGGGAAGAAGTCCCGGATATTCAAGATATTCTTTCGTTCGCGGTAGGCTACGGTAAAATACAGGAAGGCAGGCAGCAGCACTGCCGCGAACACTGCAATATAGGCGGTTACGTTCACTCTTCGTGGTCTCCTTAAGCGTTATTGATTTCAATTGCCATAAGAACCGTGATTCAACCCGTATTATACATTTAAAAGTCAAGAAATGCTGACAAAGAATAACAGGTAATTAAAATATCTTGTGCAGGAGGCGAAGTATTTGTCACTAAAATATGTAATCTAACCCCTTTTCTGCCAGGGCCACCTGCCGTTTATCTCCACCTCCAGGGTTAAACTCAGAAACGTTCTTATAAGCACAACAATAGCCAGTACTCCGATTGTCTTAAAGGTCAGCTCGACTGCCACAGTATAGATGATATCTGCCGCAATGAGAAATTCAAGCCCGAGCAAAATGCCCCTGCCGAGTGATTCGCGGAATTCCTGATATATTGAATCCCTTACCTCTTTTTTTATCAGCCGGCAGCATGCCTTAACAAGCGCGTACAGGGCAAAAAATGTAATGATGCCGATCCCGATCGATTCGATGACTACAGCGCACCAGGCCGCTAATGGTGATATGTATTCAATCATGCTATGTTCCTCCTTGATACTGTGAATGCGTATTGCGCATATATGAAGGCATGCCGATCAATTTTGCCCTTAAAACCGGAACATTATTGTTCACTGGTTGTTACCAGGTTGGTGATAATCCCCCATAGGGATGGATGGTCTGAATTGTACCATCCTCATTATAATTCAGTTCACTCACCTTGATGGAACGTAAATGCGTTTTGCCTTTCGAAAGCGTGCAGTCGTGATAGAACAGATACCATTTCCCTTTGAATTCCACGATCGAATGATGAGTGGTCCAGCCGATCACCGGAGTAAGTATTTTCCCTTCATAGGTAAACGGGCCACAGGGATTTTCACCAGTGGCATAGCAGAGATAGTGGGTATTGCCTGTTGACCAGGAATAATAGTATCTGCCCTTGTACTTATGCATCCATGATGCCTCAAAAAACCGCCGGTCTTCATCGCTCGCCAGCAGGGGATTTTCTGTCTTGTCGACTATTAAAACAGGTCTTGGCGTTTCGGCAAATTCAAGCATATCATCGCGCATTTTTGCCGCAAATGGCGGTATTGCGGGTTCATTGGCCGAAGGAAACGCCCCGGCAGGGTCATATTCACCTCTATGCCAGCGCTGCAGTTGTCCTCCCCAGATGCCCCCGAAATACATGTAATGCTGTCCGTCGGTATCTTTGAACACGCAGGGATCAATGCTGAAACTCCCTTTTATAGGTCCGGCCTCCGGAGTAAAGGGACCTTCCGGTCTATCGCTTACTGCAACGCCTATGCGAAAGATATCCTCTTTGTCCTTTAGAGGAAAATAGAGGTAATATTTGCCGTTTTTAAATGCGGCATCCGAATCCCAGAGCTGGCGTCCTGCCCAGGGTATATCTTTCACAGCCAGGGAAACTCCGTGATCAATGACCTCGCCATCGATGGTGTTCATGGAAAGCACATGGTAATCGCGCATATCAAAATGATCGCCATTATCATTTTCCGGAATTCCCGCGTCTATATCATGTGAAGGATAGATGTATATTCTGCCGTTAAAAACATGTGCTGCGGGATCGGCCGTGTAAATATGCCTTACCAGAGGCTGTGAAATTGCGTTGCCTGCAAGGGCCTCAAAAGGGTTGATTTTATTGTTGAATTGATATGTCATATTCGAATCTTCCTCAAGATTTACATTTTTTAGAAACGAAGTATATGGAGTTAAGCGGTGTGTGTCAACAGTGAAAAGAAATCCCTGATCCAACATCAAAGTGTTATCTGCCCTGCCTATTGGCAGGGCTTCGCTTTCATCCTTTTCCCTGAGTAACATGAATTATAGTCCCACTGAACCAGGTTCGGTCATTGCAGGAGAACCCCATGAATTATGCATAACATAAAACCATATTATTATTTGTAGGGGCAGGTCTGCGCCTGGCCCGCCATAGCCTTGGCGACGGCGGCTGTCTGCCCGGTATGTGCCCATAAGCAACCC
>CAZJOB010000120.1:0-9514 GCA_964547435.1 uncultured Desulfatiglans sp.
GCGATCTCGGGATAATCCACGCTGTCGGTGTTATAGCAGCCAAAATCCCGATAGTAATTCCTTTTACGTCCTTGAGAGGCGTGCCCACATATCCTTTGGCCTTAACCCTTTTAAGCGATTCATCCAGGGGAAAAAGATCGCACAATCCTTTTTGAAACATTGTGAACCCGTTCCTTATAATGCTTTCACTGGGCGTACCCACAAGATTATACATATCATTTTTCGATATAATACTGTCGGTTATCATCGATATTACCCTAATCCTGGAAGCCTTTTTGATCTCCCCTATAAAGGCGATATCGCAATCCAGCCAGTCCGCAAGCTCCTGTACGATCCTGTCAAAAAAATCCTGACCAATAACACCCACAGTGCTCTCAAGAATTGCGTGAAACGCCTTTTCCGAATATCTGGCATCGGTTATATCTTCAGCGATGCCCGCTATCCTGTACACTTCTCCCTTGTCATCTCTGACAGGATAACCCCTGACTGAAATCCATCTTACTGTGCCGTCAGGCTTCAGGATTCGGAATTCGGGAAAGACAATATTGGTAAATTCTTCTGAGTTTTTTTGGGCAATATATTTTTTAACCAGATCACGATCTTCTTCTATAATAAACTCTATCCAGGATTCAGGATTTTCATATAATGCATCACACCGGACACCCCACACCTTTTCAAAGGCAGGGCTTACGTAGTGGACCCTGCTCCAGTCCCGTGAGATGACCCAGAAGACCTCCTGAATATTATCCGCCAGTTGCCTGAACCGCTCTTCGCTCTCCCTTAGGGCTGCGGCGACCTTAATATACTCAGTCTCATCACTGTATATAGCAATGGCGTTTTTAGTGCGGTCAAAGAGCCCCTGATGTCTTGCCCTGTTATCCCGAAGTTCCTGTTTTATTTCTTCACCAATCGCCCCGTATAATGATTTTTCAGTTAAATCCTGGACCAATACTGGGCCCATCAATTCACAATCAGGGAAAGTGCTTTTAAGAAGGGTTGAGAGAGAGGCCAGATTATCCTGCTTGTCATGTATGATCAATATCCTGGGCATTTCATTTCTCTATGTAATTTGGTTTATGTAATCACATTATAATACATAATTTATACTCAAAGGAAAGGTTAATTTTAATTTTCAACCACAGACCATTAACCAATTTTAAATCCTGTGAAATCATATTTCGATGAAAGTTAAATATTTCTTTCTTTATCATGCTTAATAGGGTATTAATTATACGCAAGAAGGCTTTGAGTGAGTACTAAATACCCAATGACCAGTCAGGCAGGTTTTTGACTGTGAGATCGCAATAAACTGACGTAAGGGTTCGCGTTTAAATCTGATAAATTACAACCTATTGATTTATCAGAGTAATTAATCTTTTTATTAATATAATAATTGTTTTCTAATCGATTTTTTTCTTAGTAAATTTTTACATCATTGCTGATATCAGCAATGGCACTGATCTTGCCTATGTATCTAGATATGAAAGATAAAAAAAGCAGAAGATTCTGGATCGGGACGCCTCCATGGATAATCATCGGCTCGGTCATTATACTGATTCCCATATTCATCTACTGGACCTTCGATAATATACACAGACAGAACGAAATTACCGAACGTCTGCTGATTGAAAAGGGAGACGCACTTATCCGGTCTGTCGAGACCGGTACAAGAACCGGTATGATGGGAATAATGAGCTTGATGGGAGGAGGATATTATTTTCAGAGGCTCTTGCAGGAAACCGCGCAGCAGCACGATATAGATTATATCCTTGTAACTGACAGCGAAGGAACTATAAAATATCACAGCAATCAGAGCTCTGTCGGACAGGAATACGGAAAAGACATGGACCTTTCGTCTCTGATAAAAACCAGAGAACTCCAGTACAGATATGTCTCAGCCCCTGATAAATCAAGCACATTTGAAGTCTATCGAAATTTTTCACCAAGGGAGATACACCGTCCCTATCACTGGAGATTTATTCCTCCTGGAACTAAACCGCCTTACGACCAGCTACCGCCCTTAGAACCGAAGGAAGCGGATCTGATCATATTTATAGGTCTTGACATGTCCTATATTGATATGGCGAGGAAAGAGGATTCACGGCATACTATCATTATGGCTATTGTTATGCTGCTGCTGGGATTTGGCGGCATTTCATCTCTCTTGCTTGTGCAGGCATACAGATCAGCCAGGTCTTCTCTCACGAGAATAAAGGCCTTTTCGGATAATGTTGTGGAAAATATGCCCATTGGTCTTATCGCTCTTGATACAGAAAAAAGAATCATGTCATTTAACCAGACCGCCGAGGAATTCCTGCAGATAACGGCCTCCGAAATAATGGGTAAACAGGCGAATAATATCCTTCCAGTCGTATTTACTGACCTGATTACTGAGATTGAAGAGTCCCGATCAGGCATAGAGAAGGAGATTGAAGCGGAATTAGAGGACAACAGAAAGGCGTCTCTGGATGTGAGCGTTTCTCTTCTTGTGGATGATAACAACTCTTTTCTGGGATATATAATACTCTTCAGGGACCTGACTGAGGTGCAGTCTCTCAAAAAAGAGGTCGAAAGAAGCAGGCGTCTTGCCTCAATAGGCAGGCTTGCCGCAGGCGTTGCCCATGAAATAAGGAATCCTTTAAGTTCTATAAAAGGTTTTGCCACCTATTTCGGGGAAAGGTACAAAGACATACCCGAAGACAAAAAAACGGCTGAAATAATGGTCAAAGAGGTTGAAAGACTCAACAGGGTTATAAGCCAGCTCCTTGATTTTGCCAGACCGGTCAACATTAAAAAAGAAAATATCACACTGGACACAATTATTCATCACTCCATCAAGATGATTGAGAAGAGCGCACTTGATAAAAATATCGCAGTTAATGTGAATATCCCTTCAGAACTGCCGGAGCTTGCCGTGGATCCGGACAGAATTAACCAGGTTCTTCTTAACCTCTACCTGAACAGTATCGAGGCCATGGAGGATGGAGGCCGCCTCTCGATCACCGCAAAACATGATAGAGGTTCAAAGCGGCTGGAAATAGAAGTTGAAGACACAGGCAAGGGCATTGATCAAAAAGATCTGGCCAATGTGTTTGATCCCTATTTCACAACAAGGCAGTCCGGTACCGGTCTTGGACTTGCCATAGTGCACAGAATAATTGAATCCCATAATGGTGAGGTGAGGATCGAGAGTGAACCGGGCAACGGCACCAGAGTGACAGTCTATCTGCCGGTTGAAGACTAATAAAAGGAAATTTATGATGGCTGACAATAAAAAAAATTCCGTTCTTGTAGTTGATGATGACTCATCCCATCGTACAATGTTAAAGACCCTTCTTGCAACCTGGGGTTATTCGATTGATGAAGCAGATGATGGATCAACCGCTATAAAAAAGGTCAATGAACAGGTATATGATCTGATACTCATGGATATTCGCATGATCAAGGTCTCGGGACTTGAGGCGCTCGTCGAAATAAAGGCCATTAATCCTGCCATACCTGTAATAATCATGACTGCATACTCATCCGTTGAAACAGCGGTGGAGGCACTGAAGAACGGAGCATATGATTATCTCACAAAGCCCCTGGTTTTCGAAGAATTAAGGCTGATTATGGAAAAGGCTATGGACCATACTCATTTAAAAGAAGAAAATCGCCTGCTCAGAGAAAGCCTGGGTATTCATTTTGATCTGCAAAACATAATAGGCCGAAGCGCCAATATGGTAAAATTATTGGAAACCGTGGCCCAGGTCGCACCTTCAGAGGCGACGGTATTGATTACCGGAGACTCGGGCACAGGCAAAGAGATGATCGCCGGGGCGATTCACTACAACAGCCCCAGAAAAGATGCCCCTTTTATAAAAATCAATTGCGCCGCAATTACAGAAACCCTGCTTGAATCGGAGCTGTTCGGACATGAAAGGGGGGCCTTTACCGGCGCTCATCGTCAGAAGGAAGGTAAATTCCGCCTGGCGCACAGGGGCAGCATCTTTCTCGATGAAATAAGTGAAATGCCTCTTTCCATGCAGGTCAAGCTTCTGAGGGTATTACAGGAGAGGGAGATAACCAGGGTCGGCGGCGAAGAGGTGATTCGTGTCGATGTACGTGTGATTGCCGCAACCAACAAAGACCTTCTAAGAGAGATAGAAAAGGGCAGATTCCGTGAAGACCTGTATTACCGGCTGAATGTGGTGGAACTCAAGATGCCTCCTCTATTCGAAAGAAAGGAGGATATTCCTCTTCTTGCGCAGCATTTCTTAAGAATGTTCAACGAAAAGAACCGAAAGGATATAAAGGGATTTACTCCGCAGGCAATGGACAGGCTCCTTAAATATCAATGGCCTGGAAACGTCAGGGAACTCATGAACGCAGTGGAGAGAGGAGTGGTCCTTTCACGTGATGAATATCTTGGAGAAAAGGATCTTCCCATCATCTTTGAAGAGGACGATTCTGAAACCCATGCTGGTATAACAAGTTCCATTCCAGGTGACATACCCCTTGAGGAGGTGGAAAAGGCAACTATACTTAATACCCTTGAGTCCGCAGAAGGCAATAAGAGCGAGGCCGCCAGGCGGCTGGGAATAACAAGAAAAACACTTCATAAAAAACTTAAAACATATGGTGTGATGCCGTAATTTATTTTATTGCTGAACACACTAAACATACAAAAGTTAAAAAAATTGCACTCGTAAAAAGCTGTCTTATGCCGCTTAGAGATAAGGATAAAAGAGCCATGCCAGGGAGTCCCTGGTTCTTGCCAGATAATTTCTTGAATCCATCTCCTCTAATGTCACCTTTTTCGATTTTTCCCTGCAATTCAAAATGTGTTCTGAGATTGTACTGACAAATAATTCGTCAAATATTTCCACAACAAGCTCAAAGTTCAGTCTGAGACTGCGTGCATCAATGTTGGCCGTTCCGATCTGGGCGTAATAGTCATCCACGACCAGCAGCTTTGTGTGTACAAAGGGCGGGGGCTGGTAATAGATTTTTACACCCCTTTGAAGAAGCTCCCAAAGCATGTTTCTTGTTGCCCAGTGCACAAAGGGGATATTGTTCACTGATGGAAGCAGAATATCCACCTCCACATCTCTTAAAGCGGCTGCCTGCAGCGCTGAAATGATATCTCTTGTCGGAAGAAAGTAAGGCGACATTATCATAACCCGCTCTTTTGCCGACGATATCACTCCCGCGAGTATTATCGCCAGCTTATCCATATCCTCATCCGGACCATCAGTAATTACACGGCACAGCGCCATGTCGCACGATAGTTTGCTTGTTTCGGAGGTGAATACAGGCCTGAAATTCTCCTTTGTTAAAAAATTCCAGTCCACTGCAAACACCTCCTGCACCTGCAATACCACTGGACCCTGAAGAAGAAAATGAGCGTCAATCACCCTCGACTTGTTATTTGGATTATCGGCAAGATGCCTGTCTCCTATATTCATTCCTCCCAAAAACGCCTTTTTCCCATCCACGATGAGAATTTTTCGGTGATTGCGAAGATTTATATGTATGGACGGAGGAATCAGACTGGGAGGAAGATATCTCGCAACCCTTACCCCCCTCTTTTTAAGAAGACGTCCGGCCTTTGGAAATGAATAATACTCCCCTACCCCGTCGATAATCACCTTTACATCCAGGCCGCGTTCAACCGCGTTCGCAAGGCTGTCTATAAACAGCCTGCCGGTCCTGTTCGTCTCAAATATATAGGTGGAAAGGTGCACTGATTCCCGCGCCTCATCAATGGCCCTTAACATGGCAGGGTAGGCATTTTCACCGTTGTGAAATACCTCTACACAGTTATTTCCTGCAAGAGGCCTTAGTGTCACCTTATCGGATATGCTTGCAAGACCCTTATACTTTTTATGAATAATGCCTTTCTCCATAAGAGACAAAGGGGCTTTTTCTTCAGTAAAAGCTGATCTTCCGGAAGAAGACTTATCCAAAAGTTTATGCGCCCTGATCTTGATCCTGTTTATCCCGAAAAGAAAATAGAGGAAAGGACCCATGAGTGGAAACAGTATGATTACTGCTATCCACCCTATGGAAGCGCGCGGGTCCCTCTTAAATAGAAGAGCGTGCCATGCCGCGGTCAGGGCAATAACTATATCTGCGAATAGCAGCAGGTAGGGATAGTATTTCATTAAATAGCCGTATAGATCAACTTGTCATAAGAAACAGCGGTTTCATCTCAAAACTCTTGTATAAAGGTCTTAATCTCTTTGTGTCATAGTGTTTTTCCACATCAACCAGCTTCTTGGTGCTGGTCACCACCTCAATGGGCATATTATCATATCTTCCATTCTTAAGGACAACCAGCCTGCCATGAATCTTGCTGAGAATGAGATCAAGGGCCAGGTTGCCGTATGCCATGGGCACGATCGAATCAATGGCGTCAGGGTCGCCCCCGCGCACAAGATATCCCAGTTTCTGATTTATAATATTAATGCTCCTCCCCCTGTTGTATTTTCCGGAACGCGCTCTTAATTCCGAAGAGACCAGATCCCCGATGCCGCCGAGTTTTTTATGACCATATGCATCCATAGTCGCCTCCTTAAAGATCATCTCGCCGCCTTCAAACATGGCCCCTTCCGAAACCAGCACCACTGAATACATGCTGGGGTTCTTCACCCTGTCCTGGGTGAGGAGTTCGGTAAGCACCTCTATATCGAATCTATGTTCCGGTATAACACAGCGGTTGGCTGATCCTGCCATTGTTGGAAGCATAGCAGTAAAACCGGCATACCTGCCGAAGACCTCCAGTACCAGAAACCGTTCATGTGAACCGGCAGATGTCCTCAGACTGTTTGTTATGGATATTGTTCTTGTTACGCAGGTGCTGAAACCTATGCAGTAATCGGTTCCGGGAACATCATTATCCATTGTCTTGGGTATGGCCACCACCTTCACACCCTCCTGATACAATCTCACGCCATAGCTGAGAGTATCGTCTCCTCCTATAGGAATAAGATAATCAATCCCGAGAAAGTCCAGGTTTTTCAGCACCTCAGGGGTCAGATCGTTTACATCCTCATTGTATTTATCCTTCAGGTGTTCAGGGACATCGGCCCTGGCCACATGACTCGGTCTGGTCCTTGATGTGTGCAGAAATGTCCCGCCTGTCCGGCCGGCCTTGTTTACGATTTCTTCGGTGAGTATCTTAAAATTGTTTGTATTATCGGCATCCTTATCAGGGATTATGCGTATCATGCCTTCCCATCCGCGCCTTATGCCGATTACCTTATACCCTTCCCTGATCGCCCTTATGGTAATGGCCCTTATAGCGGGATTAAGCCCGGGGACATCACCGCCTCCTGTCAGTATAGCTATTACACACTGAGTCTTTTTTGCATTCGCCATCTGTCAATCCTCCGGTTAGATGTATTTTTAAATCTTAATAACCTCTATTCTTGTTGTGTTTCCTGGTTCTTTTTTCAAATCACCTGCGGTTATAACTGCCAGATCCCCTTTATTCAGCAGCCCTTTTTTCAGAGCCGCGTCAGCGGATTTTCGTATAATATTGTCCTCCTCCCCAAGTTCGTCGACAAGATATGGCAGGCATCCCCAGAGGAGAGTGATCCTTCTTACTGTTTCCTCCCCTGGAGAAAGGGCAATTATTGGACATTCAGGCCTGAATCTGGAGATTCGCGCCGCGGTGAGCCCCGACCTGGTCGGCGCGATGATTGCCGCGGCGCCGAGGTTTGCCGCCAGCACTGAAGCTGAATGGGCCACGGATTCGGAAACCATGTTGTCCGGACCCATAGCGGAATATCTTTCATGGGGATATATTTCTTCCGCCTTTTTCGATATTCTCGACATAAACTCTACGGATTTTACGGGATAATTGCCTATCGCCGTCTCTTCCGAAAGCATAATGGCATCGGTTCCATCGAGCACCGCGTTTGCCACATCACCGGCCTCGGCCCTTGTTGGCCTGGCCGAATCCACCATGGACCTGAGCATCTGTGTCGCTGTTATAACAGGCTTACCGGCCTTGTTGGCCATTTCTATCAACTTTTTCTGAATAACCGGCACACTCTCCAGGGGAATCTCCACCCCCAGATCCCCTCTGGCAACCATTATGCCATCCGAAACTTCAAGGATCTTTTCTATGTTGGCAATGGCCTCATGTTTTTCTATCTTTGCTATAACAGGGGTCTTCTTCCCCTTTTTCTCTATCATTGCCTTCAGGTTCTTAATGTCATCGGCACTCCTTACAAATGAAAGTGCGACATAATCTACATCATTTTTGAGGCCGATCTCCAGATCATCATAATCCTTCTGAGTCATTGACGGCATGAGCACGGTATTGGTCGGAAGATTAATGCCCTTGCCGGAGGTCAGAAGACCTCCATTGATAACCTCGCAGTATATGTCCTGATCCTTAGCATTCAATACCCTGAGTTCCATTAAACCATCGGCGAGAAGTATCGTGTCGCCTGAAGAGACAACTTTGTGAAGGTTCGGATCGGTTACAGATACCATGTTGTCATTTCCTTCAAGGATTCTGGTGGTAAGGATAAAAGTGCTGCCCGTTTTTATCATGATTCCGGGATCAGGGATATGCCCTACCCTGATCTTCGGGCCTGCAAGATCCTGAAGTATCGCAACGGGCCTTCCCAGTTCTCGTGAAATATCCCGGACAAGCCTGATCTTGTTCGCGTGCTCATCAGGGCTGCCGTGGGAAAAATTAAGCCGTGCAACGCTCATGCCCGAAAGGATCATATCTCTCAGCACTGCGGGCGACTCGCTCGCCGGTCCAATTGTGCAAACTATTTTGGTCATGCAGGAAGAATAGTACATATTACTGTTACCGGTTTATATGCCTGTATAGATTTGTGATTGTTGGTCTGTTTCATACCTCATTTTTTTTCTTCACAACATACTCAAGGTTAATTTTACCATTTGAACCGTTCTCAAGCCGAAGGGCGCCTTCGCCTAAATTCAGAGAAACGCTTTTCCTGCCTGACGTCTTTATTTCTTCAAGCGGAATCTTTTCCGTATATATTGTTAAAACATCCTTTAACAGCGTGCTTGGACCTGTGACCGTAACCCTTTCAGGATGCACAAGAACCTCTGTGATTGTTATGTCATCGCTTAATTTTCCGGTCCATTCCACCTGTACAGGCAATTGTTTTCTGATTATTCTGTCAAGGGTGACCTCAACTGAGGAGGGTTTTGCGTTTCTCAACAGCACGCCCGGAGGCAATGAAATATTCCTGCCGGAGATGTATATGCTGTTCCTGCCGATCTCCCCTTCACTAAGATCTATGGAGACCTTTACCTGTCCGGGCGCCAGATTTTTAAGCAGGGCGCCGGAACCGCTCAGGTCAAGGGAGATGCTTCTGTGGGAGGTATCGACTATTTTTATATCCTGGTTCCTGTTCAGATATTCCACTGGCACCTCAATGTTAATCAGCGTGTCCACACCCCTTGTGAAGCTCAGCCATATTCCGGTAACAAACATCAGGGATATTACGGCGGCTAACAAAAGCGCTCGTTTCTCTCTTCT
>CAZJOB010000121.1:0-9494 GCA_964547435.1 uncultured Desulfatiglans sp.
ACAAACCCCTGTAAAACGTCACCGCTTGCTATGGTCGGCTTTTTCCATTCTATTGTTACATCCTGCGTCCACTTAACTATTGTTACTCCATCCGTGGGCACATCAGATGTAACATCGGATTTAGTTATTTCATATTTCGCGTAGGCCGTAGTTGAAATTCCTGCGATAAACAAAACGGCCAGCAGCAACAGACATACTCTCGATATAGAGATCCTTGACTTTTTCATATTTTATATAACCCTCCTATTTATGATCCCTTGGCTGATGGATAAGTATGTAAGGCGCTCCGAGTGGAGCGCCTTACTCATATTAAGATTAATCAGTTAAATTGATGTTAACACCCGTGGCTCCGGCAGCTACACTAGCCGCATTGCTAATGTCGGTTGCGGGGCCATACCATTCAGCCTTGCTGCCCGCAACGGCAAAGACCTTGTAATTACCGTCAAGGCCTGCGAATTCATATGTGCCGCCTGTACCTGCTGTTGTATAGTCCACAAAATCATTGGTGTCATATTTATACAGAAATACATAGGCTGTGCCCGAGCTGAAGGAGATCGTCCCGCTTATCTTATTGCCGCATGAAATAACAGGGCTCCAGGTTACATCAGTCAGGCTGGTTGTATCATTACCCGTTGATTCAACCGGCTTCAGATCACCCACGGGAATTACCACATAGCGGTAATCCGTTGCTTGCAGCAGATCCGTAAAGCTGTAAGCGCCGGCAGCGTTTGTGGTTGTCACGGCAAAGAAATTCTTGGACGCGGACGAGACTATTACAATCGCATCTGAAACAGCGACTGAGCAACTGCTTGTTATAGTCCCGCTCAGGTTGAATACCGCTGCCGGTTTAACAAGGGTGAAATTCACCGTCGCACCTCCTGATGCAGGTGTTTGCCCGGTTAAAAGCTGCCGCACATAATCCCTTTTCTGGGCTATTATGACATAGCTCTTTGCGGCATCGAGACCGCCTATCTCATAGGTTCCATCGCTGCCAGTGACAGCATAGAGAGGCGTTACATCAACTCCTGTTACAATAACAAGGACGCCGGAAAGCGGTACATTACTGTTGCTGCCGTCAAGAACCGTCCCTTTGAAGGAAGCGCCCTTTTCCAGTTGAATGTTTTTGGTTGTGTCAGATATCAAGAGTATATCATTTTCTTCATATACCCCATATCCGGGATAAGAAACAATCATCGTATAGACGCCATCCGGAATATCATTTATAGTATACACACCTGAATTATCGGAGTAATACATCCTTCCTCCAACAAGCATCTCTGTCTCCTGATCTATAAGATAGATCATGGCATTTGCTATTGCGGTTGAAGTGCCTTTATCTGATATTGTGCCTGACAGGGTGTATCCCGTGTCAATGATAAAATCCAGGGTTGTAACATCACCGGCTATGATATTCACTGTCTGAACACCATAGTTGCCTGTTACCGGATCCATCTCCACCGTATAATCATCACCGTCACAGAGGCCAGTCAGGGTATAGGCGCCGTCAAGGCCCGTAATGGTCATAGCCATATCTTCCTGGCTGGTAGCAACAACCAGCGCAAATGCAACAGGATCTCCGCCCTCAAAGGTAACTGAACCAGTAAGGGTCTCATCACATGGAGTGGGAATGACTATATCAATATCCGCATTCTGCGTCGCTGCCACGGTCACCACGGAAAGGTTGGACCAATTTGTTGTCGCGCCGCTGGTTGAGTAATAGTAGACAATGCCATAATCATCTACAACATAGATTTCATATGTTCCGGGCGCCACGGTCATTAAATAATCACCATTTACATCCGTATCGGCTGATACAAGCGCATAAGTGTTCACGTTGAACGCAAATACAGCGACATCATCAAGCGGGGACCCGCCTTCTGTAAGAGTACCCGATATGGTCGCCTTTGAAGTCGATGTAAAGTCAAAATCAGCATCGCCATTTGCACCAGTGATATCAACACTGTCTGCCTGAGTGATATCTGACTTATTGTTAAAGTACTGTACAGGCTGTCCCATTACCGTCGCTGATACCTTGTAATCCGCTGCAGGCACCAGATTGAGTATTTCATAGTCAGTAGCTCCGTTTACAGTTACATCTATTGTCCTGAAAATCCTGCCGGTTTCGGATCCCGCTGTAACAGTAACAACTCCGCTGCCCAGTCCTGAAATTGTACCGGTGATGCTGTTGAGTGTTTCAGTCCAATCGTATAGAGTATCCGAAGCAGTAAATTGCTCTTCCAGGCTTCCGTAAACAGCATAGGTTGTATATGTGCCCGGAAGCAGAGGTCCGCTTGAGAATGACCCATCCGCGTTCACGGCGAAAGTACCAACAACATTCTGGTTACTGTCCACCACCTTCACTTTCAGGCCGGGAAGTACCTGGCCGTTTATGTTCAGTTTACCGCTAACACGCACAGGCGACGGAAGCACAATGTCCTTTGTCGCGTTGGCGCTGCTTACGGCAACATCTCCGCTTGCGCTGAAATAATTTGGATTAAGGGATGAGACAACCACCCTGTAAGAACCGTTAAGTTTCTTTGCAAAACTGTAGGCCCCGCTTGTTACAGTGGTTGAACCATCATTTACATAAGAAGAACCCACCAGTTTCTGCAGGGTTACAGGGGTGCCGTCAATGGCCGCGCCCGCGCCCTGATAGGTAACATTACCGCTTATGGTGTAATTCACGGTGGATGTAACCGTAATCTTACCGTTTTTAAGAGTCGTCGCATACTGAGGATAAACATCCGGAGCAGCATCGGTCGGCACTCCGACCAGAACCGGAATAAAGGTTGGGCCATTATATCCGGCAGCAGGATTATCTATGATACTCCTCACTATGCCTATGGTATAGTCACCGCTTCCGCTGCTCTTGATCTTAAATTGAGCATTCAAGAGTGCGGTCTTCGTTGTCTGTGTCTGGGCCGTAGCAGAAGCCGCTGCAACAAGGACCTTGCCGTTTGTATTATCCGCGTTGGTCTGATAGAAAAGGGTGCTTCCTACCATGGTCTTCTGATCATCGTTCACAACATATACATCACCCACCTTATATTCATCGCCGTTGCTTAAGGTTTTTACAGCCTGAGTAATGCTTGTAAACTCAAAAATATTAGGATCAAAATTAAGGGTAAAGGCAATGCCTCCGATACCCGAAGGATTATCCACTGAGATCGGCAGAGTAACAGTGCCGCCCCAGTTGCCGGAACCTGTGCCGACTTCAACAATCCGGGCTTCCTGCGCCGTAGCCGAAGGAACAGCGCTGAAAAGCATAAAGAACCCTGCCAGTAAAACCATTAAGCAGGCCATTATTTTATAATTGTATTTTTTCATTTAAGCCTCCCTGTAAACCGCCTTGTGCGGTTAAAATAATAAAAACTATTTATTCATCTCCCTGTTCTGATAAATACGTTTCATTGACTCAATCTTGTTCAGATTGGCAACCTTCATCCTGTGAAAATCTGCCAGTTCATCGGCATAGGCCAAAGACAGGGCCTCTTTTTTATCAGGATCACTCACTGCCTCAAGCCTTTTTCTCATGAGCAGCAGGTCCTGATATTTTGCCGATTCTCCGCGTTCAAGTTGATACTGCATCTTAAACCACGGTTTCTCGACTTCCGCAGGAATCGATTCATCAGAAAGTTTAGATGTTGAACGTGAAGGGGCGAGGATTCCTCCCTCATCTGTCCCCATAAACATTCTCTCACCATATTGATCAACCATCATAATTCTGTGCCCTTCAGAAGGCGCGTCCTGAAAGGAAACCCCTTTTGCGGGCTTTACATGCACTAATTTCCCGGATTGTTTGTTCGCGGGATAGATATATATGCTGGAAACTGGCCATGAATCTCCTTTTTTGCTGTACACAAAGGCGTAATTCAACCCTTTGAGCACTGAACGAAGGCCGTCTTCCATTTTCATATTAGTAAAACTCGCGCTGACTGTTACAGGTTCCAGTTCATCTGACACAAATATCTCTATGCCGGCAGCCCTCGCAAGGGACTCAAGAAGCGGAATCAGAGGAGCATCCTGTGCATTGACCTCCAGCTTCCCGTCTGTGTAAGCCACATCCGGCCCTATACCGGCCATGGCCTCAACGGCAAAAAACAGCAGGGCAAAAAATATTAACATATATAAAAGCCCATGCCTGGCATTTTTACTTTTAAGTGTCACTGGTTAACCTTAATTGTCTAATTTGTGTTTATAAACCAAAAAAAATTCCGGGTTGATTAGCAGGTGAAAAAACATTTCGGAGGGGGAGTGTCTATGAGTATTGGAACGGATTTATATATGGAATCCGTTTCTGTTGGTGAAGAATAAAATGAAGCAAAATATAAAAAATCTGATGGAATAACATATTGAATATTCTGTATATTCTTTGAATTAACCGGGCCGTGATCTTTTTCAGCCTTTATCTCTGTCGTAAGACCCGCGACTACCTTTAATGTTGTAACCGCGCCTGTGAATTCTGATCTGAATTCGGATGGCGCATTCGCTGACTCAGCTATATTTTTTACGGAAAGGATAAGATCCTGAAGGTCTGTTGCCATGTCACGGTTAATATCATTCGGGCTGAAAATCGGCAGACTTAAAGATATAAGCGCCAGAATCAGTATAAAGATGCCCAGAATGTTTTTGACTGCCTTCATGTTTACCCTTGAAAATTAACCGCGATAAATCAAATTCCGATTATTTTTTGCACCCGTAAAAAAATTATTTCTGTCATTCCCGCGAAGGCGGGAATCCAGTTATAATAATCACTTATAGACTCCCGCCTTCACGGGAGTGACGACTTTTTACTGCTGGTTAAATATCTTTTTACTGCACATGTTTAATACTATTAATTTAGACGTGAAATAATATTTAAAATTGGCAGTTATGTCAAGCATATTATTAATATTTTTACCGTGAAAATATTACCCTGTTCCCTGACATTGTTATATAAAAATATAGACGCAAGTTTTTTAAAAATCTGATAAAAAAATGATGAATTCGTAAAAAATCCCGGAAACGAAATCTTTGAAAAAGTATCTTTGTCATGCATTCCTTCATACCGTGCCTAAAATCCGTTTTTGGACAGGGATGTTCAGTACTTTAGCAATTTAACATTGTCATTCTTAAATTAACATTGTCATTCTGACCCATTTAAAATTGTCATTCTGAGCGAAGCGAAGAATCTCTATCATGAATCTGTTATTCCCGAATGGCGTTATCTGGCATGTGGCTGGTCATAGAATAGAGACCCTTCGCTCTGCTCAGGGTGATAGGCATCGTGTATCTGTACTATAAACAAGAATTTCCTTCGTTTTGATAAATCGAAACTACGTCGGGCCAGGCTGTCGGGTTGATAAGCCGACCTACTATCTTCGAAGAACGAGCGGCATGAAGAAAAATCCCTCCCAACCTCCCTTTACAAAAGGGAGGAGTATTTCTCCTCTTTTTAGAGTATGTGCCATAGGAGACTGTCCGAGAATAGCCGAAGGCGTCATTCCCGCGAAGGCGGGAATCCAGTCCGTAGGTTGGGTTAAGCGAAGCGAACCCAACAAATTCAATAATATACTCTAACTTGTCCCGCCGCATTATGCGGGATTCGCTTCGCTCATTAGAGACATCCGCCGACGCTCTTTGTGCTTTGGCGGGACAGGCAGAGCACATAGAGAAAAGATTGTTAGTGTCTTTAAATAACAAAAAACCCTGTGTGTGAACTCTGTGCCTCTGTGAGATACAGTCCATTGGCTTGATAATCCAACATCATTATAAAATTTGGAGTGAAGGGAAAAAATCAAACCTTTATTGCCAGTTACGGATAAAAAGTAAAAGCTGTCGGGTTGATAACCCGACCTACTATCTTCGAAGAACGTGCGGCATGAAAAATCCTTCCCAACCTCCCTTTTCCAAAGGGAGGAGTATTTCTTCTCTTTTTAGAGTATGTGCCATAGGCGATTATTTCCCCTTTGCAAAAGGGGTTAGGTGGATTTATGCCTGTCCTGTCAATTTTCCAGGAGGATCATTGTACTGATACATTTTGATGAACTCGTAAAAAGTCAGATTTTTGCCTTTTCCGTCATTCCCGCGCAGGCGGGAATCCCGTCTTTTCAGGTAGTTATAGACTCCCGCCGGAGTTTATCCCGGACTTGATTCGGGGCGGGAATGACGTTTTTGGGACTTTTTACGAACTCATAAATCTTTCTTATTCCTTCGGAGCAGGTTGAGAAGACGACCCGGGAGAAATTATGAAAGATCCGACATTTATTTCACATTTAATATCTTCCAGCTTATCGCTCATAAGCTGGACCTCTGTTATGGAAAGAGTGGTGGTATGGTTTCCTTCAAGATCCTTGTTGATTCCGAATGTTATTGTAAAAACAGGAATATTTTCACCCTTAATGCCCTGCGCGCCTGCCATGACAATGATCAGTTTCCCGGGATTCTTATCATTGACTATGTGCATAAGGGAATCAGTGTGGCTGGTTTTATTTCCTGTTTTGTATGTGAGTATGCCTGAATCATATTTAATAGCCAGTTTCATTCCGGCAAGGTTATCAATCTTATCGATGATTATCGGTATTCTTATGGTCTGACCGGCAGCGGCCTTAACCTCAGGGATCTTCAGTTCCGTTCCCCATGAAGGGGATACAAATATAAAAAGGAGGAATATGTTTAATATAAACAATATGTTATGGAATTTTTTATTCATTAAATTCTTTTTCTCCTTATTTGTTTAAGTGATAATCCTGGACATAAATGCTTATATAAAACCACATTATTATTTGTAGGGGCAACCCCCTGCGGTTGCCCGAAATTCACGCATTTGAACATCTCTCACTTGACAACGGACTCCACCGTCCTCAAGTCATTCCGGAGCTTGTTGAAAATCCCAATACTGTTTTCGGGACCTTCCGGGTCGTAGCCTTGGCGTAGACTGGATCGCGGAATCCACAAAAAGGATGGCCAAATATTATGCCGTTATTGCCCCAAAAATATCCAAAACAATAAACTGCGAAACTTTATGACCTCATAAAAAGTCCAAAAATCGTCATTCCTATGAAGGCGGGAATCTATGAGTACCAGAAAAACTGGATTCCGCGATCAAGTCGCGGAATGACAACCTAGGAGACTGTCCGAGAATGCATTTATTTTACCTTTTCGTCATTCCCGCGAAGGCGGGAATCCATAACTATCTGAAAACACTGGATTCCAAGGTCCAGTCTACGCCATTCCGCCTACGCCAAAGCTTCGGCGTGACAAGTCGGCCCGGCAGGCAAGTCGCGGAATGACAAACCAGGAAATCCGATTTCCAAAACCGTCATTCCCGCGCAGGCGGGAATCTATAACTGTCTAAAAAGACTGGATTCCCGCCGGAGTTTATCCCGGACTTGATTCGGGGCGGGAATGACGGTAAAAACAAAAATCTGACTTTTTATTAAGGCATCAAACTTTAAATACATACATCATTTTAACCTGATCATGCAATATATAAATTCAATGACTTATTATTCAGTCTCTGAAACCTTATCAAGGATATAGAGGATTTCCTCCATGCCTATTTTGCCGTCATTATTCAAATCTGCAAATTCCAGGATATTATCGGAGCAAAGAGCAAAATTATTTCCTGACAGAATCTGTAGTCCCAGGATTGCATCTTCCAGGCCCATAATATCGTTACAATTGAGATCCACGGCTCCCAGTGCCCGATAGACATTAAGCCTTCCCCCTGAGATCAATTTGCCGGACACAGAACCTATCTTATCCACAGTATCAAGAATCCTTGACTTAACCTCCACAGCGCTTAAATCCGGCCTGTATGAGAGAAGCAATCCGGTCGCGCCGCTCACGTGAGGGGCAGACACGGAGGTTCCACCCATGTAACCGTAGTCTGCGGGATTATTGATCACTGTGACGATGGGATGCGATGACTCCTTTGCGAGCAATAATGCCCCATTTGTGTCGGATATGGAAACTACCGGGACCCAAGTCCTCGCTTCTCCCAGCGTACCCGCAAAGATACCGGTCTCATTATTGTAGACGATAACAGCAATTGCCCCTGCTGCCTGCGCGTTTGTGGCTTTTACTGAAAAATATATTTCACCCCGCTCTATCAGTGCTATATATCCATTTACCCCTGAGGGAAAATCTTCCGCACTCAGGCCCTTTCCGCAAGCATAAAGCTTTCCGGAAACACCCTGTTCATTTGTCACGCCCGCGTATGACATGCCAATTGCCTGAATATTCACAGAATCCGAGACAACATTCGCTAACGTAGCGGCTGCTGTTGATTTTATATTCACCCCCGGCGCCATGAGATGCACTGTATTAGCGCCATAATTGGAAAAAACAGCAAGGTTATCCGCCTGGTCGCTGGCCGCAACGGATATGATGTTGGACAGGTTGTAGGATGCCGGGTAATTTGGTGAGACATCATTATTGGTTCCGCTATTACCGGCAGAGCAGACAGCAAGCACCCCCTTTTGTTCCAGGTCCTCGAAGTATCCTTCTTCTATTTCCGAATAACCCCCGCCTCCAAAACTGCAATTTACAATATGCGCTCCATTATTCGCGGCATATTCCAGGGCCGTATAAATGGCGTCTCCGGGAAAATCCTGGCCATCATCGGTCTGCACCTTGAGGGGCATAATACGAATATTCCAACCTATTCCGGCGATTCCCTTTCCATTGTTGCCCACAGACCCTATAATTCCGGACACATGAGTGCCATGGCTGTCAATATCCACATCCATGGGATCTGAATCCGAATCAGCAAAATCCCAGCCGTAAATATCGTCAATATATCCGTTTTTGTCATCATCAACCCCGTTATTCGCAATTTCCCCGGAGTTTATCCAGATGCTGTCTGCCAGGTCCGGGTGAAGATAATTGACCCCTGAGTCAATGACAGCAATGATCACCTCAGGGCTGCCCCTGGTAAATTCCCATGCCTCGGGCGCCCTTATAGATGCCAGATTCCACTGCTCCAGGAAAAAGGGGTCATTCGGTTCAACCCTGTCCGGGTATCTGATGGCGTGCCTTTCGGCTGTCTCCACAATATCCGACGCGGAATAGAAGGCTAACGCCTCCTGTTCTGTTACGCCCTGCCTCAGCCTTATCCTCTCCAGGTTAAGCCTCTCATTTCTTCTCAATAGTGTGCTTCCCAGCCGGTCATGGAGCGCCTGTAATGCCTTTGTATCCGCCCCATCTTTGAATTTTATAAGGAGTTCTCCCTGCCTGTAGAGGGTCCTTCCCTGTGAGTCGAAAAGCCTTTCCTGCGCCGTTTCACTGGCGTGACTGAAAGATGCAGGCCCTGCACCGGCTGCTGTTGCTGTACGTTGCCCTGCTTCCTCTGCATCTTCTAATCCCTTATCTTCACTGCCTGCTGTTCCGCCTTTTTTCTGAAAGGCCCCCGCCTGAACAATATGATATTGGCCGGTATCCGAATCATATTCATATACCAGGGCACGGTTTTTCAAAACTCTCTTAAGCGCATCTTCAAGGGGCATATCCTC
>CAZJOB010000122.1:0-434 GCA_964547435.1 uncultured Desulfatiglans sp.
CTTCATCAATGGGGATTCCGGTGGATAGTATTGCATTAAATGTAAATATTGCTGGAGATGTGACATCTTTATGAAGATAGGGACTTTTTACAAACTTATCAGATTCGCTTGCTGCAGATTCACTCTGATTTGAGTATCGTGGCCCGACCACAGTCGGGAAAACAAATTCATATGTACCCGCTTCAGGGGTTAAAAATTCCGTGTATTTGTGTTCAACCCGGACTATATCTCCTGGCATAATATTGGAGACATTCATTGTAAAGACATTAGGCCGCTGTTGCTCAAGCAATGTTGCACTCTTACCCTCTTTTTTAGCCGCTTCAAATTCCTGTTTTGCAATGTTTTTTTCTCTTACCTTTGCAGTTACCACATTATCTCCGATACGCATGGTCATCGCATGCACAGCAGCACGAGTGGACAAAGGAAATACATAA
>CAZJOB010000122.1:444-977 GCA_964547435.1 uncultured Desulfatiglans sp.
ATCGGTTCTGCGCCGTTATTTTTATAGGTTTGTGTGATCGTTACCTCTGCAATGGTACCATTGACTACAGCTGCTACATCAGTTGATGCCAGTGGAAATGTTTCAACTGAAGAACCACCTTCCTTTTCTATACAAAAGTAGGGAGCCAGCGCCTTATCGGCAGTACCATTTTCAGATTCCTGCGAAAAGCTGTAAAGAATACTTCCTGTCGCCATAACTGCTAAGCCAGCAAACGTACAAATTTTCCGTAACATAAATTCCTCCATCAGGTCAAAAAGGTCTCTTTTCAGCTCTCTTAATTCATCTCTTTTTTCTTCGGGCATGGCTCTTACCTCTCATCGATAGGTATATAGTCCCTCTCTTTTAATCCGGTATAGATCTGCCTGGGGCGATGAAGTTTCCAGTTGGGATCTTCCATGCTTTCCTTCCACTGGCTTATCCAGCCGGGCAGTCTTCCTATGGCAAACATAACAGTAAACATATTGACCGGTATGCCCATAGCCCTGAGGACAATGCCGGAATAAAAATCCACA
>CAZJOB010000122.1:1023-2874 GCA_964547435.1 uncultured Desulfatiglans sp.
GATCATTTACCGCGGTTTCCTCCAGCTCCATGGCAATATCCAGAAGCGGGTCAGATTCATTGTTTTTTTCCAGAATCTTGTGGCACCATTTCTTCATAATTTTGGATCGCGGATCATATGTCTTATATACCCTGTGGCCGAAACCCATGAGACGAAAAGGATCGTTCCTGTCTTTGGCCCTTGCTATGAAAGGTTTAACATCTCCTCCGCTCTCATTTATAGCAGTCAGCATCTCGATCACCGCCTGATTCGCTCCTCCGTGAAGCGGCCCCCACAGTGCGCATATACCTGCTGAAATAGCGGCGTAAAGGTTTACTCTGGCGCTTCCGACCAGGCGCACGGCCGCAGTTGAACAGTTCTGCTCATGATCGGCGTGCAGTATCCAGAAGACATTCAGGGCCTTTACCAGGTCGCTGTCAATAACATAGGGCTTAACAGGAGTGTCAAACATCATATTGAGAAAATTCGCTGCGTAGGAGTGTTCATGTCTTGGATACACCACCTTATGTCCCCGTGAGATCTTGTATGACATGGCAGCCATTGTCCTTACCTTCGAAAGAAGCCTGGTAACAGTGATATTTATTTCTTCTTCCTCTGTCCTTTCCGGTATTTCCGGATAGAACGCCCTCAGGGCATTTACCATTGATGAGAGTATCCCCATGGGATGCGCCCTTCTGGGAAAATTATTGAAAAATTGTCTCATGTCTTCATGCACGAGAGAATGGTCATTTAAGAGAACTGAAAAATCGTTCAGCTCTTTTCTGGAGGGCAATTTTCCGTTTATCAGAAGAAAGGCGGTCTCCACAAAGGAAGAGTGTTCCGCCAGTTGCTCTATGGGAATTCCCCTGTACCTGAGTATTCCCTTTTCTCCATCCATGAATGTGATCGCGCTTTCGCAGCTTCCGGTATTGGCGTAACCGGGGTCATAGGTTATCAATCCGGTATTCTGTCTTAATTGTGATATATCGATCGCCTGCTCGTTCTCTGTTCCTGTAATTATAGGAAGTTCATAGCTGATGCCGTCAACGATCAAGGTGGCCTTTTGAGTCATATTATTACTCCTTCTTATAAATTATACTAGCCTCGTTACCAAAAAGAGGGCAACTGCCGCGATCATTACCGATAACGCGGGTCTTATCAAATATTTATAGGTTCCCGCCAGGCTGGCCCTGAAATAGTCTTTAGTCACAAGGAAGCAGAGGTGAACCGGTGAAAGCATCATGCCCATGTAACCGAAGGTGTAGGCGAAGGCGGCATATGCGAGATAATCAAACATCCCGGACGATGGAAAGAGAGGTATGATAAGAGGAAATGAAGCGCCTACAAAACCAACTGCTATTCCGAGGATAAAGCCTGATATAAAAGGCATCGCAACTGTCATCAGTATAACCGGTATTCCGAATTCCAGAAGCTCATTGCGGATATCCGCAACCGCCCCTGTTTCGGTCATCATACCCTTAAATACCATTATTGATATGACAAGAAACATCATTAAAAAATTGCCCTTATTGATAATGCAAAAATATAGCCTTGACAGCGGCGTCCTGTTGACCCGGCATACCCAGAAGATGGCGAGAATCAACCCGGGAAGAATAGGAAACAGTGCAGGAATTTTATAATGTATGCCGGCTGATTTAAGTAAACCGGTTAATCCTGTCAATGCAACAATAAAAAAGATCACTATTAATATGGGAAGCATTTCCCTTATAAAAACACTTACTCCTCCCCATGTCAGTCTGGCCTTTTCATTTTTACCAGTGGCGCCCATCGGCTTCAGGATAAAGAAGATGCCCGCAGCAACAGACAGTATGGTCATTGGCCCCATCAGCAACATGTAATGCCATGTCTCTA
>CAZJOB010000122.1:2884-9488 GCA_964547435.1 uncultured Desulfatiglans sp.
AGAAGGGCTATCGCAAGAATCACCCCCGGGTACAAGGGCCACCAGTATTCCCATATATGCCTGAACCAGTAGTTCAGCGCTGCCTTGTTTTCAGGAGTGGCGTTGGTATTTGATAGAGACGCCTCAACCATGGGGGCTGAAAACAGGGCCCCGCCCGGCATGGGCAGCAGGCCGATCAGAGCCGACATTACCGATCCGACGGTCCTTGGATCTTTGGAGAGGCACGCAAAGCTCTTCACAAGCCTCCCCATATGTCCGCTTTCTTCCATAAGCCTGCTCATGATCATAATGAGCCATACTATCAGGCCCAGACTCCATGTCTGATTGTCCATGAGGCTGTTGGCCAGGCTTTTCAGCATCTCTGCCGGTCCCAGGCCCATCCACAGACCGAGAATCAGAGACCCCGCAACAAGGGCAATGCCAAGGTTGATACGCAGCCTGTTGAGAGCGAGGATAAGGCCGAATATAATAAATATTTTAAATAGCGCGGGAATTATATAAATCTCCTGATCTTACCAGCCCAGGGTCAGGTATTTATGCATTGAATCGGAGGCTGTCCTGCCTGCCCCCATGGCAAGTATAACTGTAGCCATTCCCGTCACGATATCTCCGCCGGCCCAGACACCTTTTTTGGTGGTCTTGCCTGTCTCAGGATCACCGACTATATAACCCCATTTATTTAATTCAATCCCTTCGGTGGATCGGGTCAGAAGCGGATTTGCCCCTGAACCCACGGCTATAACAGCCAGGTCGCATTCCAGCCTGTACTTTGATCCATCTACCGGCACAGGACGACGGCGTCCCGATGCGTCAGGCTCGCCAAGCTCCATCCTGATACACTCCATTCCGGTTACGCGCCCTTTTTCATCGCCCAGAAAGCGTGTAGGCGCGGTAAGGAGATAAAATTCTATTCCTTCCTCTTCGGCGTGATGTATTTCAGCCGCTCTCGCCGGCATCTCTTCCCTTGATCTGCGGTATATGATTCGCACACTGTCAGCGCCGAGCCTCATGGCTGTTCTGGCTGCGTCCATGGCCACGTTTCCGGCCCCGAAGACTGCCACATTTTTGCCCTTTACAATCGGCGTGTCATATTCAGGGAACAGATAGGCCTTCATGAGGTTTGATCTTGTGAGATATTCATTGGCCGAATATATCCCTATGAGGTTTTCTCCGGGAATATTCAGAAAGCTCGGAAGACCCGCTCCGACGCCTACGTAAACGGCGTCAAAGCCCTGTTCAAAGAGTTCATCCACTTCAACTGTCCTTCCCACTACCGTGTTGCACACCAGCTTTACCCCGAGCCTTTCAAGAAAATTAACCTCCGAAAAGACGATCTCCTTGGGAAGCCTGAATTCAGGGATTCCATAAACAAGCACGCCGCCCGGTTTATGAAACGCCTCGAATATGGTCACTTCATGCCCCTTCAGTATAAGGTCGCCTGCCACAGTCAGACCTGATGGGCCGGACCCCACTACCGCCACCTTTTTACCGGTTGACGCGGCCTTTGGAGGAAGGTCCCCTTTGCCATGCTCCCTCTCCCTGTCGGCGACATATCTTTCAAGATTTCCTATGGCGATTGCTTCCCCCTTTTTCGCCAAGATGCAGCTTCCTTCACATTGTATTTCCTGGGGGCAGACCCTGCCACAAACAGCGGGAAGGGCGTTTTTCAGCCAGATATTGCGGATCGAGCCGGTAAAATTCTTTTCTTTTATAAGCTGTATAAAACCCGGTATATCCACTGAAACCGGGCATCCTTTCACGCAGGAAGGATTCTTGCACTGAAGGCATCTCTCCGCCTCTTTTACGGCGGCTTCTTCGGAATATCCGAAGGGGACCTCTTCAAAGTTTCTTCTTCGTATCTCCGGCTTCTGCTCCGGCATGGGTTGTCTCTGGGTTTTTTCTTTCCTGGGTTTTTCTTCTGTCATTATATCCTCCAAAACATCTTTCATCGAAAACAACAGCAAATAAGGCGAATAAACAGGCTATAAGCCAGCCGCCTTGCATTCACATGAATATTTTTCAGTTGCGGCGGCCTCTTCCGCCGTATACGCCCTCAGCCTCTGAGTCAGTTCATCAAAGTCCACCTTGCTTCCGTCAAACTCAGGGCCGTCCACGCACGCGAATCGGGTTTCACCCCCGATGCTTACCCTGCAGCAGCCGCACATTCCTGTGCCGTCCACCATTATGGCGTTAAGGCTGACAATGGTCCTGACCTTGTATTCTCCTGTTATTTTGCATACGAATTTCATCATGGGAACCGGTCCTATTCCAACCACAAGCTTGACGTCTTCCTTTTCCAGCGTCTCTTTAAGAACGTCAGTCACAAAGCCGTGATGACCATAAGAACCGTCGTCAGTGCACACATGAAGTTCATGGGAAGCGGCCTTCATCTCATCCTCAAGAATCAGCAGATCCTTGTTCCTTGCCCCGATAATGGCGATTACGCGGTTTCCCGCCTCCTTTAATGCCCTGGTAATGGGGTGCATTACCGCTACTCCGGTGCCGCCGCCCACACATACAACTGTTCCCAGTTTTTCAATATGGGTAGCTTTTCCAAGGGGACCGGTGATATCCTGAAACCGGTCGCCCACCTGAAGTGACTTGAAAAGGGACGTGGACTTGCCCACCACCTGATAGATAATGGTAATAGTCCCCTTTTTGGGATCGGTGTCCGCCATTGTGAGTGGAATCCGCTCTCCTGTCTCATTGGCCTTAAGAATAACAAACTGACCGGGTCGGGCCTTTTTTGCTATAAGAGGTGCGCTTATTTCATTAAGAACAACCGTTCCACCGGCCATTTCCTTCCGCTTCAATATCTCGAACATATTTTAACCTCCAAATATAAATCAGAATTTTTCAGAATTAACATTTAAGGGTATGCATGTCAAAGTAAAAAATAACAGTGATGAGCTTGTTATTCCTTAAAGAAACAGTGCTTTTACACATCTTTTTGTTTACATTTCAATCAGGTTATATTAGAGAGTCAGTAATCTACTCCGAAAGGCCGGATATGCTTGTTGACCATGCTCAACCCATAAAGGGTTTACGCGGCAAGTCGAAACGAGGTAAAAAGATTTTTATCCAGTATCTTGTTTTTGCTTTGGCTGCCCTGTTTCTGCTCTCCTTTTACGGTTTCATCTTCAACTCGTCAAGGGAACATAATGACCTGGAATACCCTTCGCAATTATCTTCAGTTCCCGAAAGGGTTGTACCAGCCATACAAAATTTACCGGAAATGCCCGCTATAAAGGAACCGGTAATAGAGAAGAAGGTCCTTTCTGTCTCCTCCGGGGATACCCTTATAGAGATGCTGCCTGAAGCAGGCGTGGACAGGGTAGAGGCCCACAGGGTCATAACCGCACTGAAGGAGGTGTTCAATCCGAAACAACTGCGTCGGGGTCAGGAGATTAATATCTTCCATGAGATCAGCGACAAAGGAGATTCACAGTTTCACAGCCTTAACATAAGACTGGATGTGACCAGGGAGGTCATGGTAACCAGTGACCCGGAAAAGGGTTTTGTCTCGAAGGAGATATTCTATAAACTGGAACCAAGGCATGTCAGGGCCAGCGCGGAGATAAGCACAAGCCTTTACAACGCGGCCATTGACGCGGGCATGCCCCTTGACGTCCTGATTCAAATGATCAGGGCCTATTCCTATGACGTGGACTTTCAGAGGGATATTCGCCCTAATGATGCCTTTGAGGCGCTTTACGAGGAAATGCTGGATGAAAACGGCAACTTCGTAAGGGGAGGTTCCATATTGTACGCGAGTCTTCAAACCAGGGGTAAAACCCTTACCATATACCGCTATGAGACATCAGACGGCGAGGTGGATTTATTTGATGAAAAGGGTCAGTCGGTTCGCAAGACGCTGATGGTCACACCCATTGACGGGGCAAGACTGAGCTCCGGCTACGGCATGAGGCGTCACCCTATTCTGGGATACAGCCGCATGCATAAAGGTCTGGACTTTGCCGCGCCCAAGGGAACGCCGATAATGGCCTCCGGGGATGGTATGATAGAATATGCCGGGCGAAAAGGCGGTTACGGCAATTATATACGTATAAGACACGCCAACGAGTACCAGACAGTCTATGGTCACCTCAGCAAATACGCCAAAGGAATCCGAAAGGGGGTAAGAGTCAAACAGGGAGAAACCATCGGCTACGTTGGTTCCACCGGTGTATCAACCGGACCTCATCTCCACTATGAAGTTCTCCACAGGGGCAAAAGCCTCAACCCTGTCTCAGTAAAAACCCCGCCCGGCAGAGCGCTTACAGGGGAGGAACTTGAACTGTTTCTTTCTGCAAAAAAAGACCTGGAAACATCAACATAGGTTACCTGCCCTTTTTTCTAAAGCCGAGAAAGATCCAGAAGATGCCCCAGCACAGGATCACCGGAGTTATTCCCACATAAATAAAAATCTGCCATTCCTTATCCCATGGCCTGAGATACAGCGCGAAGAAGACCAGCCAGAGGAAAGAGACCAGAATTGCCAGACGATTCCAGCCGGTAAGCTTAATGACGTGATTCGTATGTCTGATATCTGATTCGGGCTGCCTGCGAAGCACTCTGGGAAGCAGAATGATGGCCAAAATAATCGCGATAATAATAAGAATCTCAATGAAACCTGACATAAAGGAACTCCGCAAAATTAAGAACATCTGTATTGACGCAAGGTTATACCTTTAAAAAGCGCTGCCTCGGCAAATGGGATTTTTATCAGAAAGGGAAAGAACATGCAACCTGTGAAATATGAAATAGAAGGGAGGACTGTAAATGAACAGCATAGACTATCTTTTAACATCCTGAATTAATAAGAAAAAATTCCATCATAATTTTATTGACATAAAAATCGACCGGTCGTATAGATCTTCGGCTGAAAACCGCATCAGCTAATCTTATCAGTATCTAATAACATTAATTGAGGCAATGAATGAGTTATAATCCCTGTCTTACCTGCGGCGCCTGCTGCGCCTATTATCGCGCCTCCCTTTACTGGGCCGAAACATCGGAATTTACCCCTGAGGGCGTTCCTTCCGAATTTACAAAAAAGCTGAATGATTTTTTTGTGGTAATGAAAGGCACCGATAAGATCCCTCCGCGATGCGTCTGCCTCAAGGGTGAGATAGGCCGGAATGTCTACTGTGAAATATACGAAAACAGATCCACCCCTTGCAGGGAGTATGAACCCTCCTGGTACAATAACCAGTACTCTCCGCGATGCGATGAGGCCCGCATTGCCTGGGGGCTTGAGCCTCTTCTTCCGGATTCATGGTTCCCGGAATTGCCAAAGGCCGCGTAAAAACCGCATTTCCCGGTATTGACAAAAAACATTTAAAAGGCCATGTTATTGATTATGGCGCTTATTCGGAAACAGGCATCTTCCGGATGCAGCCCAGTAATGCAATAAACCTGTTTTCGCGAAAGGTAAAAGACCATGAAACTTGAATTTATTGAAGCGCGCGATCTGCCGGATGCATGGTTTCAGTGTGTTTACAGGCTGCTGGAATCAGGCAGAGAATACACGATCGAAAGGGGCAGTTTCAAGGGACAGAAAAGGCTGGAGTTTGATTATGTTACCATACAGATCAAGCATCCCGAAGTGCGTCCTCTTATACCGGATATCCCCCCTGCCCTCGGAATTCCCAACCCTGTAGCGGAAGGTTATCTTGAAGAATATCTGCCATATATTATGACCTCGGCAAAAAAAGAGGGAGAAGAATACACATACGGCCAGTACCTCGAAAAACAGATAGAAGAGGTGATCCGCATGTACAGGGACGAAGGCCACGGGACAAACCAGGCCTATATGACCGTCGGGGAGACTGACTCGATATTTCAAAATGATCCTCCCTGCCTGAGAGGAATAGATACAAGGATAAAGGACGGCAGACTCCACTTTATTATCTACTTCAGATCATGGGATCTCTGGAACGGACTCCCTGCCAATCTTGGGGCATTACAGATGTTAAAGGAATACATGGCCTCATGCATAGGCGTTGAAGACGGCCAGATTATCGCCTCCAGCAAGGGCCTGCACCTCTATGATTATGTCTGGGAACTGGCAAGGCTCAGGACCATGAAAGATAGTAAGTGAGTCACAAATGAAGACTGACCTGAAAGGACTCAATGCCCAGGAAACCATAGAATGGGTGAAAAGTCTCGGACTGGAATCTTACAGGGCAGTGCAGTTAAGACAATGGCTCTTTAAAAAACTGGCTTCTTCCTTTGATGAGATGACAAATATCTCCCTTTCCCTGAAAACTCTCTTCAGGGAAAGGGCGGTAATTACCGGTCTTGAAAGGGTCGCAGTACAGATCTCTGAGGACACTACCGAAAAATACCTGTTCAGGCTGCATGACGGGCACCTGATAGAATCGGTATTGATCCCGGAAAAGGATCATTTTACACTGTGCATCTCGTCACAGGCCGGGTGCGCCATGGGGTGCGTCTTCTGTCATACGGCCAGGCTGGGGCTTAAAAGGAACCTCAGCCCGTCGGAGATAATCGAGCAGGTTATTGAGGTCAAGAGGTCTATGAAGGCGCCTGACAGCCTGACAAACATTAGCATAATTGTCTAAAGGTTCACCCATACCCA
>CAZJOB010000123.1:0-9476 GCA_964547435.1 uncultured Desulfatiglans sp.
ATATTCTAAGGGTATGACAGTAATTGATCTTATCGCTGAAGCAGATAAAGAGCTTTATTTGAAAAAAAATAACATGAAAAAGAGCAATAAATAAATTTACCTATAATATATATTATGTAAACTAATGCCTTGTTTTTGCATGTACATCATCAAAACCCAAGAAACCGCCTGCTTCATACACCTGGGGTGAAATACAGGATGAAATAGCAAAAGAAAGTCCCTCTAATAACCCGCAGGAAAACAAAAAATAATTTTTTCATCGCAAACATATAAATATGCGATATTAATGTTGACATGGTAAAATAAAAAGTATTATATTCCACGGACTTTTAATGGAGGTTTTTTTAATGGGGAGCGTTGTTAAAAAGCGTCGTAAAAAAATTCGTAAGCATAAATATCGAAAACAAATGAAGAAGATGCGGCATAAGAATAAATAGCTTGTAACTTACCTCTGCAACAGATTATAAAAGGCGGTCAAATCCCGGAATCTGGCCGCCTTTTTCTGTTTCCTTTGTTTAGTTATTGAAAAGATTTTTATATTAAACTGATTCCACGTTTGTGACTTCAGGAACATTCTGTTTAAGTATCTTCTCAATTCCCATCTTAAGGGTCATTTGCGACATTGGACAACCGGCGCATGCACCCTGAAGTTTAACCTTTACAGTGCCTTTGTCATCTACATCTATCAATTCCACGTCCCCTCCATCAGCCTGCAATGAAGGTCTTACCTTCTCCAGGGCGCTTTGGACCTTTTCTTTTAACATATGTAAATCCTCCTTTATTGTTTTCTCGTAAAATTGGCGATGATTTTTAATTATGTTTACAAGTATGGTTAAAGATAACATTTTATTCGATATATTCAACCGAAAAAAAGCCTTACCCTGTTGTCGAGGTATTTTGACAGCCCTTCTGAGTCTTTGGGAGACCACCCCATTCCCTTCCTCCATATTTCATCGCTTTCCATGCACAGATATAGACCTGGATTCATACCGGCCCAATCTTCAATTATTTCTCTCATGAATGAATAGATCTCAATTCGTAAGGGCTTGAAATAACGCATTTTACCATCCAGACCTCGTACAAATTCACCGTTCAGTATTTCTGAATCAGGATGTCTTTTTCGAATTATTTTTTTGAGCGATGGGATATATCTCATGCATCCCATGCTAATCCATATAATCTTTTTAGGATCTATATATTTGTCCATATAATCAATAGTCTTTTTATAGCCTTCTTTCCAGCCGGAATGGGAAATAAGCGGATCAAAATGGAATCCGGTAATAAAGCCCTCTTCCTGGCATCTCTTAGCCGCTTCGAGCCTCTTTTGAATAGACGGCGCACCTTTTTCTTCCTTTGAAGCTATATAGGGACTGTTCAGGGACCAGGAGATTATTATCCTGTCTCTGACAGGCGCCGAGATATTCTTTTCAATATTAGTAGTCTTAGTCTTTAATTCAAGGATACAGTTTTTTCTTCTTGAGAAGGTTTTACAGAGAATATCACTCCAGCAGGCTATGTGATCAAGGGCCAGACTGTCCATGAACTCACCTGTGCCAACCCTGAATATTTTATCCGGCTGATTATCTATCCTTTCGATAATATTATGTAATTCATCTTCAAGGTTAACGAATACACGCAATGAAGGTTGATTAAAGTACGCCTGAAGAATGCAGTAACTGCAATCCAGGGGGCAATTGGCGCCTCCGTGCAATATCTGATATCCGCAGCAGATATAGGATTTAGTCCCGGGACAGGGTTTGAATAACTCACCTTTAAAAGATAGCAGCCTGAGCGTGTTTTTGTCCGGATCAAGTGACGACTGCGGCGGCTGCTCATCTTCATCTATCTCTTCAACAGTAATATTATCAAGTGATTTCAATATATTACGGGTCTGATTATATGCTTCAGCCCCCTTTTCGATGAGTATTCTTTTTATATGCATAGGTTCATTCTTTTTCCCATGGATCTCTGATAATCTTAAGTCCATCTATCTTTAATAATCTTTTTACCAATGCAGTTAATTCTTCACCCTCTCTGAAGTCCATTTCCAGAGTGTACCCCTCTTCCTCAAAAAAAGGAGGATGGTTGATCCTTACGCCTTCCGGAAGATTCAATCTTGCTATCATCCTGCTGAAGCGTTCTTCCATTTCGGTAATTACAGGAAGCCGCCTTATCCTGAGCATATTCATAAACCTCTTTGCCCTTTGAGGTATGTTCAAGTGTTCATCACTCAGCAGATTCATATACTGTTCTTCCATCAAAAGATCCCTGACAAATATAATTTCTCTGGATAAAATATCATTAATATATTCAATTAATTGAATCTGTTGATTATGATTTAACTTTAAACCTGTAATACACTGTAATATCGTTTTAACCTCACCATGTTCTATTTCAGCAAATGATTCAACCATTCTGGGATTCAGCGCGCCTATTGCCAAAAGATCCTTGACTTCATTATCCAACGCCTCTGTTTTTATCAGCAAATCGATCTCTTTTGTATTTGAAATCCCGATAATATTTGCATAATTCCTTATTATTAAATCCCTTGGCAGGTGCAGGGACAAACGATTGAGGATCATGGCCTTTTCAATAGTATTAAAACTCCTTATGGAATAATTATCGTACAGGTTTAAAAGCAGCATCTCCAGGGACGGCATAGCGGAATCTGAGATATCAATACATGGGATTTTTTCCCATCCCATTGATTTAAGAGCGAATATTCTGCGATAACCGGTTACTATTTCTATACGCCCTTCACTGTTTCTGCAGACCAGGGGTTTGTTGATAAGCCCCGCCTTTTCTATTGATTCTGCAAGTTTTTTTATATCAAATCCGAAACTCATGCAGTAAGGTCCCGGATTATCATTTAAATCATCAATAGCGACAAGGCATTCGGGCATATTATTGATAGTTTCAGGAATCATTATCATCTCCTCGCAATGGTAGAAATCTATTTGACAAAGGAATAAGTTTTTAATATTTATGCGTAATAAATTCAAACAAATAAATAAAAATTATGCGAAATCTCTTTTCAACTTTTTCTATAAAAGGATGCAGACTCAAGAACAGGATCGTTATGCCGGGCCTGGCTTCCTTCCTTATTGAGGACGATGGTTCATATTCTGAAAAGACTATTGAACACTATCGTTTAAGGGCTGCGGGCGGGCCTGCCATGATTATTATGGAGGCCCACGGAGTTGCCCCTGAGGGTGTTGTTTCCAGTCATCAGGCAAGGATATATGATGACAGATTCATCGATCAATTATCCAGGGTGGCAGAGGTCATCAGAAAAGAAGGGTCAGTGCCTGCCATTCAGATTCATCATGCCGGAAGGCAGGTGCCGGCGCGGGTAATAAAGAGAATGCCTTTTGCCCCCTCATCTCTCCCCTGCCCTGCCATAAAGGGTGATGTCGAGCCCATGTCGGTAGATGACATTCACAGAGTCATTCAGCAGTTCGGAGACGCAGCCTTCAGGGCTGTTCAGGCAGGTTTTGAGCTCATAGAGATTCATGGCGCTCACGGATATCTGATTAATCAATTTATTTCCGGTTTTTCCAATATTCGCGATGATGAATATGGAGGCGATGTTAAACGTCGCGCACGGTTTGCAGGAGAGGTAGTGCGTGAAGTGAGAAAAAGGGTGGGAAAGGAATTTCCTCTCTCCTTTAAAATCAGCGCCCAGGAATTTGTGCAAGGCGGGCTGACAACAGAAGAAAGCATTGCGATCCTAACAGAAATTATTCCTGAAGGCATTGATATAGTTCAGGTTTCAGCAGGGAATGATGCCACGCCCGAATGGATATGCCAGCCCATGTTTATGAAACAGGCGTGTCTTGTAGAGTCAGCCGCAAAGATAAAGGCAGCGATAGATATACCGGTTATGGTAGTGGGAAGGATCAATGATCCCCAGGTAGCAGAACAGATTATCAGCGAAAAAAAGGCTGATCTTGTCTGCATGGGCAGAGGGCTCCTGGCCGATCCGGAACTGCCCAAAAAGGCGCAGTCCGGAAACCTTGAAGATATAAGAGTTTGCATTGCCTGCAATACCTGCATGCAGTCCATTTTCAGGAATGGAAAAATAGAGTGTCTTGTAAATCCCAGCCTTGGGCGTGAAAAGGAAATGGCGATTAGACCTGCGACTCAAAAGAAAAAGGTGATGGTTGTTGGCGGAGGCCCGGGCGGCCTCAATGCAGCCCGGATTGCCGCACAGAGAGGGCATGATGTTCATCTTTTTGAAAAGAGTAATTTGCTGGGAGGCCAGCTCCTGCTCGGCACAAAACCCGCGCATAAAAAGGAAATGCTCCACCTTATTGACTTTCTCATAAGGCAAACCCGGAAATCAGGTGTTAAGTGCTATCTGAATAGTGAGGTTTCCCTGGGCGATATAGAAGCATTCAATCCTGATGCAGTTGTAATAGCTACGGGTTCGGTTCCGGCAAAACCGAATATTGAAGGGGTTGAACTCTCCATTGTTGCAACAGTGCCTGAAATCTTTAATGGAGCGACAAGATCCGAAAGGAAAGACATCATAGTTATCGGTGGCGGCGCAACGGGGTGTGAGGTGGCCCTTGAACTCGCAGAAAAAGGATGTTCGGTCACCATTGTTGAACAGCTCCCAAAGGTTGGCATTCAAATCGAGGCAATCACCAAAAAGATGATTCTAAAAGGCCTGAAGAGAAACAATGTTAAAATTATAACCGAACACAGACTTTCAAAAATTACCTCTTCAGGCGTCTATATAACAGACAAGGATGGAAAAGAGACATTTATTCAGGGTGACAGTGTCATATTATCAATCGGAAACCGCCCTGACTCCTCGTTATATGATGCAGTCCGGCAGATGCGGATCGAGTCCTATCATATCGGCGATTGTAATGAGGTAAGAGGCGCCAAAGACGCCATTCTAGAAGGCGCTTCAGCAGGGATAACCATATAAAACGGTCTTTTTTTTGCTGTTATTTCTTTTCCTTTGCGTCCTTCAGGAGTTCTTTGCCATATTGATCAAGATATTGGTCAAGATCCTCTTTCCAGTCAACCATCACGTTAATCCCCAACTTTTTCAAAAGCCTGTTTTCCAGAATACAGTTTTTAGGTCTTTTGGCCAGTTGAGGAAATTCTTTAAGACTGCATGGTTTTATAGGTGTTTTTATATTCAATCTATTGAAAATATGCTGAACAAATTCATATCTCGTGCAATACCCCTCTGCCGTTGCATGAAAGGTTCCAATTAAATCTGAGCCTAGGAGCGCCTTGATCTGATTCGCGAGCCTTACTGTCCATGTGGGCGAACCTATCTGTTCATCTGTAATCTTCATGGTCTTTCGAGGACGCCTTGCGGAATTTATAAGCACAGTATTGATAAAATCATGGCCGTAAAGGCCATAAAGCCATCCTGCTCTGAGAATGGCATAATTGGGCGCGTTCTCCTTGACCGCCACCTCACTCTCCACCTTGCACCTTCCATACGCAGATATGGGTTCAACAGGATCATCCTCAAAATAGGGCTGAGGTATGCCCTTCTGACCGCTGAAGACATAATCTGTGGAAATGTGGATCATTCTGCATTCATACCTGGCAGAACCCTGAGCCAGGTTTCTCGGCCCTTCAACATTGATTTTTCTGACAAGATAATCATCGTTTTCACAGCCATTCACATCCGTGTAGGCAGCGCAGTTTACAATTACATCCGGACGGATTTTATGAAGAGTCTCAATAACGCCGTCCCAACTGATTATATCCAGTTCCTTTTTTAAAGGCGCTATAACATTATGGTCTTCGCTAAGGACCATTTTACAGTCTGTACCAAGCATCCCGGTGCCGCCCAAAAGCAATATTTTCATTAACGATTTCCCTCCAGCAAGTGAAATAAAATTTATTATAAGCTTTAAATATTAAAAATCCATATAAATCTTTTACTTATAGCGATTTTTATATTTATGTCATATATATTGTGCTTGCTGATTTTTTATATTTTATGCTAATTTGTGTTTATTCATAAATGGTAAATTATGGATGGAGCTTAAAAATGCACTGTAAATATTTTATAACAAAAAAACAGAAACTATTGTTTATCATAATCTTCTCTTTCTCATGCATGTTAAGCGCCGGATGCGCTAAATTAGCTGTCAGGTTGTCGACCCCGGTTTTATTTGATAATGTTACTCAATCACTTTTCGAAGAATGCGATACAGGGCTGGCTGAATCATCCATACCGGCCAACCTAAAAATTCTGGAAGGGCTTCTTATAAGTGATCCTGATAACAGGGATATTTTAAGACTTCTGAGTATGGGGTTCTGCGGATACAGTCTCCTTTTTGTTGAAAGGGATGATTCCTCAAGGGCATCTGAACTCTACGCGAGAAGTTTTGAATATGGATTAAGATCGCTTGGATACAGAAAAAAGATACATGAAATGAACAGGGTTGACCTGGATAACCTGTTTAAAAAACTTGATAAAACCGCCATTGAATCTTTTCTATGGACCACTGTGTCATGGAATTCGTGGGTGAGGCTCAATCTGGACAAACCCGCAGCAATAGCCCAATCCGGCTTGTCCTTTGAGTGCGTAGAGAGGCTTCTTGAGATGGAACCGGATTATCTTCATGGAATCCCATATATCCTTATGGGCGTCAGCCTTTCAGCGCGACCGCCTATGCTGGGAGGTGATTATCAAAAGGCAAAGGAATATTTCGAGGAGGCTTTGTCTCTAAGCAAAAGAAATTTTTTTCTCGCCCAGTACTACTATGCCCGCTACTACTGTGTCGGCGTTCAGGATAAAGAGCTTTTCGAAAAACTCTTAGATGAGGTTCTAAAAGGCAACTCGTACAGCCTCAAAGATATGTGCCTCATCAATTCGGTTATTCAGGAAATGGCAAAAGAACTGCTTGAAAATATAGATGATTTTTTTATTTAAATGCGCATAAATTAAACATGGAAGAGAAAAAATGAAAATCTTTCTCAAGATATTGCCGCTGTTTTTATTTCTGGCTGTTATTGCAGGCAGCGATACCTGCCATGCAGAGAAAAAGTATATTATTAAATTCGCAACTGTTGCGCCTGATGGATCAACATGGGTGAATGCAATGAGAAGGCTTGATGAAAGGCTCAGGTCAAAGACTGAGGACCGAGTCGAATTCAGGATATACGCAGGAGGCATAGCCGGTGATGAAATAGATGTAATCAAGAAAATACGAATAGGCCAGCTTCATTGCGCGGCCTTCTCCGGTGTGGGAATAACAGAGATCCTTCCTATGTGGCGAGTCCTTGACCTGCCGTTCCTGTTCAGGAATATGGATGAGATTAAGCTGGTTCACAATGAACTCAGGGAGATATTCGAAAATGAGTTCAGAAAAGCAGGATTTGAGTATATGGCATGGGCGGAGGTAGGAGACATTCACCTGTTTTCAAAAAAGGCCATCAATGCCAGGGAGGATCTCAGGGGTCTTAAAATCTGGACATGGTCAGGGGACCCTGTGTCAAAAACCACCTTTACTTCAATGGGCATAAGCCCTATTCCCCTTTCTGTTACCGATGTTACAACCGCGCTTTCAACCAATATGATAGATACCGTGTATGCCCCTGTGCTGGGCGCCCTTGCAATGCAATGGCATTCCCGGGTCAATTACATGACCGCCTTGCCAATCACCCACTCTACTGGCGCCATACTGATCTCAAATAAATTTTATAATAGTATTCCCGATGACTTAAAGGATATTATTAAAGCCGAAATTAATAATTCAATGGCGGAGCTTTCCCAAGAACTTATCGAGCAGGCTGAAGAATCCATTGAGATTATAAGAAAAAACGGTCTAAATATCACACCCATGCCTCAAGGTGCGGCCCTTGATGAATTCCGTTCGCTTCACACAAAGGTTGCACAGGAACTTACAGGAACTGTCTTTCCTGAGGAACTCCTTAATAAGGTTTATTATATTCTTGAAAAATATCGCCTAAACAAATGAATATACTTAGTTATATCAATGATATAATATCTAAAATTGAAAAAGGACTGATCATATTTTCCCTTTCAGTCATGGTTGTTCTGACCTTCTCTAATGTGATGCTTCGCGCGCTTTACACTCATGCCAATATTGAGTGGGCAAACAATCTCATTGGCAGAGTAGACTGGAGCGAGCCCATGAGCCGCCTCATGGTTTTGTGGGTGGCCTTTCTCGGCGCATCACTTCTTACACGAGACAACAGACACATTCGCATTGAGATCCCGGGCATTATGGGATCACCATTCTGGTCAGCAATGAGAGAAGTAATTATTTCAATGGGTTGTGCTGTAATATGCATCTTTATTTTAAAGGCATCTATAGATTATCTGTCAATGGAAAAAGAATATGGTTCCGGAGTGCTTATAGGTGTTCCTATGTGGATATATCAGATAATAATCCCCTCCGGTTTTTCCATAATGCTTTTCCGGTTTATTATAAACGGCATTAAAAACCTGATATCAATATTTTCCGGAAAATTATCATGATAATTTTGATGGTTATCATACTGATATTACTTGTTTTACTTGGCCTTCCCATATTCGCCAGCATTCTAGGAGCCGGCATGATCGGCCTTTATACAAGCGGGGTGGACCTTTCCGCACTCATTATTGAGATATCAAGGATTGCCTCAACTCCCATGCTCCTTGCAATACCTTTGTTTACATTTGCAGGCTATCTGCTTAGCAGCGGAGGCACTTCACAGCGGCTTGTAAGGTTTTCACAAAGTCTTTTCGGATGTGTTCCGGGAGGTCTGGGTGTGGTCGCACTTGTTACATGCGCGTTTTTTACCGCCATAACAGGGGCAACAGGCATTACCATAATAGCACTTGGGGGGCTTCTTTATCCGGCGCTCATTCAGGAGAATTACAAGGAAAATTTTTCCCTGGGGCTTGTGACCATTTCAGGCAGTCTGGGGCTCCATTTCCCTCCAAGTCTGCCCATAATCCTGTTTGGTTTTGTGTCAGGCGTAAGCATTGAGAAATTGTTTATGGCCGGTCTTCTGCCCGGCATACTTATGCTCCTGATGTTATGCCTTTTTTCAGTGTTCATGGGCGGGAGATGGAAGCTGGCAAAAAACAGGTTCAGTTATAGAGAACTGCTATCATCTCTAAGGGCCGCAATATGGGAATTGCCCATACCCTTTCTCATTCTGCTGGGAATATATTCCGGGTTCTGCACCGCAACTGAGGCGGCCACCCTGACAGTGGTCTATGTAATCCTGATCAAGACCCTGGTCTTCAGGGAACTCAACATAATTAAGGATCTCCCAGGAATCATGATAGAAAGCATGAAGATGGTGGGTGGAATACTGATAATACTCGGAGCAGCCCTGGGTTTTACCAATTATCTGGTTGACGCCTTTGTGCCCATGAAAATACTTGAATTCATGGAAGGAATAGTGGATTCGAAGATAGGTTTTCTGATCATACTAAACCTGTTTCTTATAGTGGTGGGATGCATGATGGATATATT
>CAZJOB010000124.1:0-5852 GCA_964547435.1 uncultured Desulfatiglans sp.
TTGCATAACTGATATTCTTTCAGGGGTATTGGTGGCCCCCTCGGCTGAAATAAAGCAGAACAGAACCATGCAGCAGACTAATACAATCGTTTTAAACGCTCTATTGCACATATTTTGCCTTTCGTTTAGTAAATGTTAGCAATAATAATGTAACACCATCAAATCAAAAACCGGAAAGAGAGTCATTTAATGGCATGACCACATATATCTGATTTTTTGAAAGAATATGAACATATTTATTATTATTTCGCTTTTTGATTGTTATATCATGCTGGAATAATACAGAAAATTCAATCAGCATCGTTATTTATCAACTGCTGAACTTTAGTATTATTTTGACGGAGTTGATAATAATAGATGTGAATTGGATATGAAGTTAATAAAATTATTAGTATAAGTCAATGTTTAAATCATATAAAAAAGAATATAGGAAGAGTTGGTAAGAATTCCCTTTTTGAGGAATGAAGTATATGGAGTTTGTTAGTTTGGGATCGAACCAGGATAAGCCATTGATTATACAATGTTTAATTCTAAAAGCTTATTATTCATATAATATCTGTGATCTCAAATCCCGCATGACCAGGTCCCCGATTTCCTGAACTGTCGGGTAAACATCAGGGGTGCACAAACCTCTGGGCACTTCAGACCATATGTTCCTTTCCACCTTCATTGTCTGGCCCTCCTGAGTGTAACTGGCACTGTAACCGCCATACTGATTTGTCACACTTACATTCTTTGGCAGACTTATGATTTTTACACCCGCTGGAAACGAAATGTTTGTTATTTCCGTTTTTGAATACCTGCTGTAGACCATTGCTGTTTTTCGTTCGGGCAGGCGTGTCATGGACACCACAATATTTATAGACCGCAGGTGCAGATCTGGTAAGAGGAACGCGCCCGGCCCGGGCACAAGCATGGCGTTTTGAATTGTAAATTCAGTGTTTATTTCTATATCATCTCTGGTAAGATCGCGCTGATTACTGCTCGATATGTTCCCTTCACCTTCGTGCCCCACGCTGGCCAGGAGCTGTTTCGCAAGAACCTTTTCCTGTCCCGGAGGTATGATATCCATCAGTGATCGCAGAATCAAACCCATTAAGCCCCTGGCTTTTGTAACGGTTTTACACTTTGCCGTTCCGCTATCGTCGATTATGATATCGGTAACAGAATGGATATTGGCTTCGTCAGCCGAAGGTTCCGGGAACCTTATGATTCCCGAACCGTTTTTCAGTCCGCGTGTAACCAGAACATTTTTGCCTATGTGTCTTGTACCTACAACACCAAATGGCGCCAGCTCGATTGTAGGGTCAACAAACATATCAAATTCCGGAAGGTACGTGATTACATGATTAAAAATACCAAGGGCCAGAGCAACATCAGGATCCCAGTATATATTGCTGGCGTTAATAAGGGCCGGTGCAGATTTTATACCAGAGGCAGTTAAAAGTGAATTGAGCAGGGTAACCTTGTCTTTACAGTCACCGTAGCCTGTATTGATTATGTCATCCGCATCCCTTGGAACCACACCTCCCAGACCGAAAGTAAGAGACACATAGCGAATATTTTCATTCACCCAGTTGTAAAGTGCTCTGGCCTTGTCAAGGGGTCTGATAATATCCTTTGTTAATTTATCGGCAAGTTCTGTTACCTTATCTGTAACTCTTTCCTTGTCAGCAGCCCCCTTTAGATAGGCCTCGGCTACCTCGTTGTAGTTTGCAAAGGTAGAAACTACTATTCTGGGACTGTAATTTTGAGTACTGATTGAGTTCTGCTCAGGCATTTGACCCTTCTGATCTTTGATTGTCCAGACCCATTCGGATTTGCCCGGTATTTCACATTCAACTTTTCCCCCTTCTATATCCACTGCCTGAATGTAGAGTTTAAGATCATCAGGAGCGATCAGCCTGATGGTTGCGGACTTGATATCAACTTCCAGAGGAAATGCATTAAACATAGAAAAATGGTTTTCAAAGTGCGGCTTTATCTGTGTCATTTTGTAATGAATGGTCTTTGCAGCGCCTGCGGAAATTTGAGAAAACACTATTGCGGTTGTCTTGTAATCATTAAAGTCAGGAGCCGAAATACCAATTTCGCTTTCTTTTGTTATTATCTTGTCTTCAGGAACATCTATCCTTTCTCCTTCGGCCGTTTCCGTATAGGCCTCAAGTACCTCCAAGGTTTGAAGGCTGGCACTGAATTGCAGATAGCTTTGAGCGGCAGAGCTTACCATCTGCTGAAGGTTGATTCGAACACGTGAGTTCTCTTCCATGGTATAGGTCCCGTCCGCGTTGACATTAAAGGTGGCCTCCATGTTTTCAATCGTAAGTGGTGAAATATATTCCTTTTCCGCAACCTGTGCCGCAGCCGGTAATGCAGAAACAAGAACAAGAAAAACAGAAAATAGTAATGATGTGAATTTCATCCTCAACCCCCCTTTGGTTCAGAAAAGATTATTATTTAATTTGCATTTAACATAAAAAACATCATTTCCACAAGTCATTTTTATTATCACGAATCAAAATCCGGTACCTCAAATTCCAGTTTCTCTTTACAGAATTTCTCCCATTTGGGTGTTACATCATCAAAAATAATATTTTCTTCTTTGTAAACATCATCAGTCACAATAAGGTTTTCCTGAAGATAGACAATGGATTCATCAGAAAGTGTTCTTGCCCCTTCAATCTCTTCTCCATTCACCTCTTTTTTTTCTTTTCGCGCTCATTTTTTAAGGTTTGAGGAGCAGACTTCCGCCAATTGGGTGAAAGGGCGGTTTATACAAAAACCGGATTTTCACACATCTAAAAGGCAATTTTTGAACAAAAATGGTTTAAGATTTTCTAAAAATTGTCTTACCATGCAGGGCAGATTTAATATTAGCACCTGCTTAATGAATGCGTTATATTAGCAATTTAGATGCCAGAGATGTTTTTTGGGTGAAGAATAAGCCTAATATCTTTAACCTTTTGAATTGATTGATTATTTTATATGCATCATCAAAAGACACCTTTATACAGGATATTGATTGGATGCAATATTATTTTGTTTTATGCCTTCTTTTATGTGCAGCATGCACATTATCGTGTGCAAGCATTAACATTATCAGCACCGGGTGGGTCCATGATAAAATGACTTCATTGCTCCGCTGCCTTAAGATCCATCTCTTCCACTACCCCCTTGCCCCTTAAAACCGGTCTGCTTAACCGAATTGGGCCAGGTTCATTTTTACGGCAAGGCTGTAGCCTGTTACACCGAGTATCCGCTGAAATAAAAGGATTAAGATGATGAAGGGCGCCTGGAGTATCTATTCTTGATTGTATGGGCATGGGGAAGAAACAACAAATCTATAACTTAATCTAAAGTCATTATTTCATGGACGTCACCATTGATGATAATTCTTAATTTTAAGGATTATTCAGGTCTTTTTCATTGTAACACACGGCTATAATTTTCTTGACATACAGAGCTTATCTTCCTATATTCGCTTATAAAAAAGATAACTGATATAGTCTTTATCTAAGGAGCCGGAAGGCACATCACACCATTTTCCCCAAGGTTTTAATAGTGAGGATCGATATGAAATACAGATCATTATTTGTTGTCCTGATTTCAATTGGAATACTTTTTTCTCTTTTATCCTGCATGAAACGCAAACCCATCAGGATCTATGATGCATCAAAGATAGCATCCGCGGATGCGGCACGCATAAGCGTCCCCGCAGATATCAAGGTTGAAAGTGTTGATGGACAACGCATCAAGTCTGTTGTTGATTATGTGCTCAGCACAATAGACGAAATTCATGTGGCTCCGGGTGAGCATGAAATTGTAGTTCGCTACAGTAGTTTTTGGATCTACGACAAGAAAAAAAGTGAAGAAATTAAGTCTAAAGATATTGCCCTGAATTTCCACGCGGAAAGGGGCGGTCTTTACATTCTAACCCATCCTGAGATTGATGACATGAGTGAAGCGAGGACGTTCGCTGAGAATCCGAATATCTGGATTGCAAAGGCTGGATATTTTTCCGGCAAGGAAAACGAGGGTGCCAGAGTCTCACGTTCTGTTGAAATGAGCGAATCGAAGCGCTATACAGAACCGGAAAAACCGTCCATCATGGAAAGAGATACAGCGATCAAAGATGAATGGTATAGTCTGAGCGAGGAGGAAAAGGAAGAAGTCAGGAAATGGTTGGAATGGAAGAGCATTAGAAAGGAGGAGGAAGAATTCAGGAAATGGTTGGAATGGAAGAACATGAGCGATGAGGAAAATGAAAAGTTCATGAAATGGTTGGAATGGAAGAACATGTAAATTAGTAGGAGGCGTTGTTGACTAACGTGACCAACGCCTGATGAAAACACTTTTAAGTCATTTATTTCTTTCAAATATCCTTGAGATGGCCGAAGTCGTCACACCTAACTGCCGGGCCGCTTTAATATTATGGCTTGTCACGTTAATCAACAACGTCCCCTCTTTCACTAATGAGTTTCCAGCTTGTCTATTATCCTGTTCACATCATAAATACATCCTGCCCAGGTGCCTCCGCTTACGTTCTGGAGCGCAGCCCACAGGCGCGTGTCGTCAGGTAATTTTTCCGCTGCCTTCAGATTCCTGTGTAATGGCCGGGCGTTGAGCACTTCATCTGCCCTTTCAGGAGAATACCGTTCATCGCCTTCACCAACAAACTGAATACTGCCGGTGAGATTTTTCTGATCAATAATTATCTCTATCAAATCTCCATCCCGGAGTTTACCGACAGGACCGCCGGCAAGGGCCTCAGGGCCCACATGGCCGATACAGGCACCGGTTGAGACGCCCGAAAACCTTGCATCGGTAATCACTGGCGCATGTTTTCCCCATGGGATATATTTAAGCGCGGAAGTGAGTTGATAGGTCTCCTCCATACCGGTCCCGATGGGGCCGCAGCCTATAAGGATAATAATCTCTCCCTGTTTTACGGGAGAAGCACTTTGCCCTTTTATTGCCTGTATGGCATCTTTTTCTGATACAAATACTCTCGCATGTGATGTATGAGAGTACACCATGTTCTCGTCAATCAGGCCCGGATCAATTGAAGTGGCCTTGATCACAGATCCCCGGGGAGCAATATTTCCAGAGGGAAAAACCATGGTGCTTGTCAATCCTGCTTTTTTGGCGGAATCCGCGTCCATTATTATTGAATCGGGATCCAGATCATCCAGTTCCTTCCATGGACCGGCATAGCTTTTAAGCGACGCCGTCAGCCTTGCCTTTATGGCCCTTCGTCTTTCACTGGCCTCCCACCATTTAAGATTTTCATCCAGCGTTTTTCCTGTCACTGTCATAACATCCAGGTTAAGCAGCCCCATATCACGAAGATGAAGCATTACTTCCGGAACACCTCCGGCGGCATAGACATGCGTAGTGGGAAAGTTTTTCGGGCCATTGGGTAATGCATCCACCAGCCGGGGGACCTGTTTATTGATTCGTTTCCAGTCTTCCAGATCAGGGATCTTTAATCCGGCTTCATGGGCAATAGCGGGTATATGCAGGAGCATGTTTGTAGATCCGCCGAATGCAGCAAAAACAAGCATGGCATTTTCAAGAGATTCCTGCGTTAATGTCCTGTTGAGAGGAATATTTTCAATAGACAGTTTTAAGAGGGCCAGGGCGGAGCGACGGGCCATATCCAGCCAGATATCTTCACCGGACGGGCACAGGGCACTGTGTGGAAGCGTCAAACCAAAGGCCTCGCTAACCACCTGTGAAGAAGCAGCCGTACCCAGAAAGTGACACCCGCCGCCTGCCGAACCACAGCTTCTGCATCCCATTTCAGCAGCATAATCCCTGTCAATCAGCTTATGAGCAAATCGGGCGCCAAG
>CAZJOB010000124.1:5862-9354 GCA_964547435.1 uncultured Desulfatiglans sp.
TGTATCCGGGCTGTATCTTCCGCGTCTTTTGTGGGGAGGGTTGAACCGCCGGGAACTATGATACCGGGCAGATCACCGGTCGAAGCCAGGGCCATCATCATGGCAGGAAGACTCTTATCGCAGGTGGCAATTCCCATTACACCTTTTCTTCGGGGCAGAGAACGGATTAATCTTCGCATCACAATGGCTGCATCATTGCGGTAGGGAAGGCTGTCGAACATACCTTCAGTCCCCTGGGTTCTTCCGTCGCAGGGATCACTGCAGTATGCAGCAAAGGGGAGGGTTCCGTGTTCTTTAAAAGTCCCTGCCGCCTCCCTGACAAGCAATCCTATTTCCCAGTGGCCTGTATGATAGCCCAACGCAACAGGCTGGCCATTATCCGCGCGTAAACCGCCGGGTGTGCTGAGAATAAGATATTCATCAAGATTTGTGTCATCAGGATTCCATCCCATGCCCGCGTTCTGGGTGAGTCCGAACAGATCCCCGCTGGGCGCATTCAGCAGCATCTCTTCACTGAGAGGGAGCTTCCCTCGTGGACCTTCTCCGTAAAGACGCATTGAAGGAATGGTTGATTCGTCTCCCAGAATATCCGGGAGTGCAGGTGATTTTTTTGAGTCCATTATTTTATCCTGTTAAATATCTTTCTTAGTCCATTCTCCGTCAATCATCCGCCACATTTTTCCGGTCGGATTTTTATCCCGAAGCTCAACAGGAAGTCTATGCGGACGCACATTGTCATAACAGTAAAGGGCTGCAAAACGAAGCATGGACGCGGGCAGACCCACGGCCGTAAAACCCGGATGACCTGTGGCGGGATAGGGTCCGCCGTGATTCATGGCTGAGACCACAGTCACTCCTGTCGGGGTCTTGTCATTAAGGAGCCTGCCGACCCTGGCTCTTAATTCAGGCTCAAGGATATTATAAGTTTCGTCGTCACTTCCCTGCAAATTAGAATATATTGTCCCGGTTAAATTACCCTCCATGACAGAGGCGATCGCTTTCATCTCTCTTATGTCATTGGCGACAACAATCAGGCTTGCTGTTCCAAATGCCTCTGTCTGAAGTTCACATGGATGACTTATAAAAGCTTTTCCATCCACTCTCAGGAGGGTATTCTCTGCCATACAGCTCTCTGATTCAACTTTATTGCCACCGGCCAGAAGTTGAGCCCCTGCTGAAATCAGAACCTTCACTGCATCTACAATATCATCCGCTCCATTGAGAGAGAGCAGAGTTCCCGGGTGGTTGTTTTTAAAACTCTCCACAAGATTCCCGATGAATTGTTCTGAAGCCTCTCCCTTTTGAACAATAATTAATCCCGGGTTGGTACAGAACTGGCCTGCACCCATGGCACATGATCCGAACAGCTCGGCTGCAATCTCATCGGAGCGTTCTTCAATAGCACCGGGAAGGATAAACACCGGATTGACGCTGGACATTTCCAGATAGATCGGTTTTCCGGCCCTGTCAGCAGCTTCCTTAAGCTTCAGCCCGGCGGATTTGGTCCCGGTAAAGGCAGAAGCCGCGATATCCGGATGAGAGACCATTTTCAACCCCAGATCAGGAAGGGTTCGGTAAATCATCTGAACCGTAGATAAAGGAAGTTCCGTTTCCCGGACCGCTTCAAAAGCAAGCCCGGCGAGAATCCGTGTGGTTCCCGGATGCCCGGTGTTTGCCTTGGCAATCACCGGATTACCTGCTGCAACAGCCGCTGCAAAGTCACCGCCTGAAACCGAATTGAATGCAAAGGGAAAGTTGTTCGGGCCGAAAACCGAAACCGGGCCGTCCAGAGGCCCCATCATGCTTCGAATGTTTACTTCAGAATCAATGGTTGCGCGGCACCAGCTCATTTCCCGTGCAGCCCTTGCTGCTGCACGAAGCTGACCGGTCGTGCGGGGAAGTTCCACGCTCTTAAGCCTTGGCTCTTCAGGAAGGGCGGTCTCAATATGGGCAATTTTCACAAGTTCATCAGCATGGGCTTCAATTTTGTCTGCAAATAGTTCCAGTAATTGGGCCAGCCTTTCACGGGGGACGCTTCTCAACTCAACAGCCGCTTTCTTCCCTGCCTTAATTGCCTCAAGGATATCCGTTTCTCCGCACACCGGATAATTTTCAGGAAGCACCTGTTTATTGGATGGATTTAAAGCGTTAAAATGGCCTGCAGGTTTTTCAGGATCCCGCCATTGGCCTGCAATAAGTATTTTCTGGTATTCCATGTTTCACTCCTCAATCCTGTCTTTTATTGTGACTCTACCCGATTCTCAAGCACAAGCCTGCCGATGGTGATGATTACCCTGTCTCCGACAGACAGGGAGAAATCTTCACCAGGAATGATTCCGGTCCCTGTCAGCAGAAATGCGCCAAAGGGAAAGGTCATCTCCATGAACAGGTAAGAGACCAGCTCTTCAAAGGACCGTTTTATCTGTGAAGTACTTGTCTTACCTTTGAAGATGATTTTATCCGCTCTTTCAATCTCGATGACGACAGGAAGATTTTCCATCTGTTTTACTTCAGCCAGGCAGATACCAGGGCCCAGTGCGCAGGAACCGTCATACATCTTTGCCTGGGGCAGATAAAGGGGATTTTCCCCCTCGATATTTCTGGAGGACACGTCATTGCCCGCACAATACCCGAGAATTTCACCGGAGTTGTTGATAAGAAGAGCTAACTCCGGTTCAGGCACGTTCCAGTGGCTGTCCTTTCGAATGCGAATCGGAGCCATTGTTCCCTTAACCCGCCATCCGATGGCCTTGAAAAAGAGTTCCGGTCGTTTAGCTTCATAGACCATATCATAGACATTTTTAATATGGGTTTCCGCTTCACGCGCGTCTCGGCTTCGTGAATAGGTAACACCGCAGGCCCACACTTCATGATCATATTCGATAGGGGGCAATAAATAGCCAACGGCAGTCTCTTTGCTTTTCAACCCTGACAATGCTGCAATAAACTCATCTGCATTCAGGCTTAATGATTTTTTAATATCAAAATCAGATGGAAGAAAAAATCCATCAAGCGCCCAGCGTTCTGAATACTTGAGTCTGTGTTTTGTGAGAATCATTAATATTACTCCAATGTTGGATGGTTGTGACAGTGTGGTTGCCCATTTATTAAACTTAGATCATTAAGCCGAAAAAGGATTGGCCTTATAATCTCTTTCTTTATATTCGAAATAATCAAAGTCAGCATGACGCAATGTGCCGGAAAGGTCCTGACATGCCATACCGATAAAATTACCAGTGAAACTGCTCTGACCTGGAGCAATTGCCTCATCGGAAAGAATGCTTGCGTCAAGCTGTTGAGGCAGCCAGTTCCAGTCTTTGTCCAGGCCTTCTACCCGATAACCGAAGTACAGCCGTTCGTAATCGACTTCGACCCGCAAATATACCGGCTTTCCGGCTGAAATTTCGACAGGGTCTGTAAAGGCATCGGACTGCATTGAGTCGGGTATGCAGGACATTACACGTAAATGTCTGCCATGTTTATCGTCATGGG
>CAZJOB010000125.1:0-1820 GCA_964547435.1 uncultured Desulfatiglans sp.
CTCTCCTCAAAGAATTCCAAAAGTGAGTTCAGGGACCGTAGGATGAATATGTTTTTATTAAATAAATAATTCGAAGATTATTTGTCAAGAACTTTTTTTATTTTTAAAAATCTGTAAGTATGACAGGAAATTAGACACAAGATGAAAAAAGCAAAAGATGGATTCCGGAATCAAGTTCCGGAATGACAGGCGGGGTGGATTCCCGCCTGAAAATTGCGGGAATGACGATGTTGAAGTGGATTCCGTGGTTCCCGAAAACATCGTCGGGATTTTCAACAAGCCACGGAATGACAGTGGGTGTTGGAATTCCGCGATCCGGTCTTCGCCAACCACCGCCGCTAAAGCTTCCGCTGTCGCATAAAGCTTCCGCCGTCGCTAAAGCTATGGCGGGATAAAATGGCGGGATAAATTGGTGGTCATGAAGGCTACGCCCTGGCAGGCCCCGAAGACAGCGTCGGTATTTTTAACAAGCTGCGGAATGACGGTGGGGGTTAGGTTTTAAGGGACGTTGTTGACTAACGTGACTAACGTCTTACGAAAGCGCTTTTAAGTCATTTATTACTTTTAAATATCCTTGAGATAGCCGAAGTCGTCACGCCTAACTGCCGGGCCGCTTCCACCATGGCAAGAGCATATTCTATCGATCATATGTAGGGTATTTTATATGCCAAAATGTACGTTAATAATCAAAAACAATAGCGAAAACAATAGGTTTACCTTTATTTTTACAGAACAAATATCTTCGTCAATAATGAAAGACCATACTGTACATCATGCGAACACTCTCAATCCGGTATTCCCGGTCTTACCTTAAGAACAGATTCTTTTTTGATGGTTACAGTGCCTGGTTTTGCACCTCTTGGTTTGGATACATATTTTGCCTGTGTGCATGAAACGGCGGTGATGCCGCCGTTCCTTGCCTTGCTGTGCCAGGCGGCTATGGCCGCCGCCTCCTTCAGAACAGACCTGTCAGGCTCTTCGCCGCTCTTCTCCCTTAAAATAACATGACTTCCGGGCATGCCCCGAACATGGAACCAGTAGTCATTGGGACCGGCCATTTTGAGACTCAGATAATCGTTATCCTCGTCTGTCTTGCCTGCAAGGACAATCCAGTCGCCGGAAATCCTGTACTCAATGATGTTATGCTTCTCTTTATCATACATCGATCACACCCCTGATTTATTTTCCCCGGAGGCGTAATAAATAGACCCGGGTTACAAGTCAACCCGGTTCATAACGTAATCTGTATGGTTTTTAAATGAAAATAAAAACTCTGCGGGCTCTGTGACTCTGTGAGATTAAAACTATCTCCCCCGCTCATTGCTTTCGCCAGAGTCACAAAGCTCACAAAAAACGTTTTATTCACACGCGGGTTCGTCAGGCCAGCCCATGGTCTTGTATTCCCTGCCGTATTCAAAATATGCCTGAATCCAGACCACCAGCCCGTTGTTCATCTTGAACATATGAAAATCAGGCCACATGTTATTGAAAAGCGCATAGGCGACAACAACCCCCGTCTCCTCATCCACCAGAAATCTTCGGGGACCGTGGGTCTCTGTCATGTCGGCAAAACCCTCAGGTGAGCAGTCATGCCTGGGCATTATAACATCCTGGTTCATCCCTCCTTTTGTTGTTATCGCGCCGTTTTCCCATCTGTCGCAAAAGCCTGAGTACGCCAGGTCGGAGACCTTCCGCTTTTTATCTTTTACGAATAATTCAAAATAATCATCGGCCGCGGCCATCATTGCAAGGCGGGAGCTTCGCTGTTCAGGCGGAAGGATCTCTTCCCAGTCCTGGTCCTTTGTAGCCAGAATGGCCGG
>CAZJOB010000125.1:1830-9308 GCA_964547435.1 uncultured Desulfatiglans sp.
TATCTCGGAAATCTTTTCCTTCTCAACCCTTAGCCGAACCCCGTAAAGTGCCGGTTTTTCCTGGCCTTTTTCCTCTATTATGACCTGAGTATGGGTTCCGCATTTTTGAGTGTCAACCATTTCGCGTTTAAAGATTATTTTTTCAGCGGTCTCCCACACGCCCTTGCCTATCGCGACATCGATGCCGTTTTCCGTGTACCTGACATTGGGAGCGAGCGCCAGGCCTGACGAATCGCCAGACTCAAGGGATGACAGGAATTTATCTGTAATGGCCTTGAGGCCTTCCCGCGTGCAGGCTGACTCTCCAGGCTGCGCCACAGCCGTTGTGATTATTCCCAGTGTAAAAAAGAATATCAAACCCCCGAACATTGTACCTTTTAGCAACTTATTCATCGTGAAACCCTCCTGATTGTTTATTAGAAACAGATAGTTGAAAAGATTGAGGATTGAGCATAGGCGGGAGAGCCGTATGTGTCAAGAATTTGTTTTATTGGCGACCCTCCGGAAACAGGTCTTTTGAAGGTAGGAGCCGGACTTATTTAACTTTTTTTTGATATCTGCCGATAAGTATGGTAGCAGGTGAAAAAATCAATGTATAAAGAAAATAACAACGAGAAAAAAACCACAATTGTGCTTGTTCTCATATTATGTGTGATCATTTTTCTTATGGGTCTCGCTTATAACTATAGGGAAGAACTCAATTTAAGACAAAGGGCAATAGACATTAAAAATCACCTTTTTATTCCCCGCTCAACCGGTATAAAATTTGAAGTCACTGCCAGCATAGAAGGCCAGATACTGAAGGCAAAATTTTATATCCCGTGCAACAGCTTTCAGGAGAAACAGAAACTCACAAAAAAAATCTTCCTGATTAAAAATGAAATGCTGATGTCCCTGAGTGTCCCTGAAAACATCCACGCGATAAAAAAGCGCGACTTCACTGAAATCAAGAAAAATTGTCTTGGTGTTATCAATAAATACAGCTCCGGTGATATCAATAAGGTATACCTGGATTTCTTTATCCTCTCCTGATTTGTTCTTCAAATAATCGTTGACAATTATTACCGGTGAACTATCCTTTAACGGCATATTCAAATGATATGCGGGGCGTCTGCCTGCCGCGCATTCTTAAGCACAGGGAGTTTTAAATGGCAAAGCTTTTAGTGGATGACAGGGATCAGAAATTTGTCCTTTTTGAGCAGCTCGATATAGGCAACTATGCCGAATCAGAGTTATATTCGGAATTTGATGAAGATATGTACAGGATGGTTTTGAGCGAGGCTGAAAAGCTCGCGACAAACGCCATGATGCCCTCGAATTTTATATCAGACTCCCAGGGATGCCGGCTTAAAGACGGCAAGGTTATCCTGCCTGATTGTTATCGCGAACTTTGGCGTTTATGGAATGATGGCGAATGGAGACGCATTGACCTTCCCCGAAAAATCGGAGGCCAGGGTCTGCCGGTTGTTATCGGAATGGCGGCAAATGAATATTTTGAGGCAGGGAATCTCGCCTTTCAGACCCTCGCCGCAATGGCAAGAGGCGTGGCCCTGCTGATAGCCACTCATGGCACTGAAGAACAAAGAGAAAAATACGTTGAAAAGATCCTTTCAGGACAATGGACCGGCACAATGGTGCTCACCGAAGCCGGCGCGGGGAGTGACGTGGGCGCAACGAATACCACGGCAATACATAATGAAGACGGGACATACGGCATTTCAGGAACAAAAACCTTCATCACAGCAGGTGATAACAACCTTGCCGAAAATGTCATCCACCTGGCCCTGGCAAGGGTAAAAGGGGCGCCTGCAGGCACAAAGGGGCTGTCTCTGTTTATCATACCGAAGAACAGGATTAATCCCGACGGGTCCCTGAGTGAGAATAATGATGTAAAAATCATCTCCCTTGAAAACAAGATGGGACTGAAGGGTTCACCTACCTGTCAGATAATTTTCGGCGAAGACGGCAACTGCGTTGGTGAATTGATCGGAGAAGAGAACCGGGGAATGCCTGTATTTTTTACAATGATGAATGAATCGCGCCTGATCGCCGCTAGGCATGGGGCAGCGGTTGCTTCTGCTGCCTATCTTCACGCGCTTTCATATTCAAAAGAGCGGCTTCAGGGAAGGGAGACAGGCGCTCCCCCGGAGGCGCCCCAGATCCCTATAATCGGGCATCCGGATGTCCGGCGCATGCTACTTATGATGAAGGCATATACCGAGGGTGTCAGGGCCCTTATTCTGTATACTGCCTATTGCATGGACAGGGAGGCCATGGCGAAAAATAACATGGAAGCAAGAAGATGGTCCGCCCTCACTGCTTTTCTGACTCCCGTGGCAAAGGCCTATGGATCTGATTTGAGCTTTCGCGTCACGGAAACAGCCATGCAGGTTTACGGCGGTTACGGCTATATGAAGGATTACCCTGTTGAGCAGTTTTTAAGGGATGAAAAGGTGCATTCCATATATGAAGGGACAAACGGCATACAGGCTCTTGATCTCGCTGCCCGAAAGCTTTCCCGGGACAGGGATATACTCTTTGAAACGCTTTTTAAGGACATCAAGGAGTTCTGCCGTAAAACCAAGGGCCATGAGGTTCTCGGAAGTTACACAGGAATGCTTGAGAAATCAATGGATGCCCTGTCGAATGTCACTAATCATCTTGCCGCCCTTCGCACAAAGGATCCGAATGGCGTTGCCCTTTACGCGTCGCCATACATGGATCTTTTCGGGGATGTTGTCACAGGGTGGCTGCTTCTGTGGCAGGCGACAATTGCCTCGGAAAAGCTGGAAAAGATTATTGCGGAAATGGGATTAAAGGATAAGGACAAAATAAATGAATTTATCTCAGGCAACTCAGAAGCGGCCTTTTACAGCGGAAAACTGTCATCGGCACGGTATTTTTCCGGCGCAATGCTGACCCATGCCGAAGCAAAGGCTGTTGTAATAAAGAATAATGACAGGGTGGCAATTGAGATGGCTGAGGAGTCTTTCTGATCTATACATGATTTCTAAGGCGCAACTCGGCGGGATGAGGGTTGAGATAGGTCTGTTCCATGAGATATGGCTCTTTGTATTTACGCACATAATGCCTCATGATGGTAACCGGAACAATCAGCGGAATATCCCCTTTTCTGTACTCATCAAGGATGCCAAGCAATTCCTGTTTTTCGTCATGTGAAAGGTCTTTTTTAAAATAACCCATCATATGATGAAGGACATTTATATTTTTTGCCAGGGTTGTCTTAAGCCTGAGCGCCTCAAGAAGCATTCTTTCATATTCCTCATACACCTTTTCTACAGGCATCTGTTTTGCCTTTGCCACCATCTGCCCCATCATTCTGTAGAATTTTTCGCTGTGGGATAAAAGGAGATATTTGTTCCTTGTGTGAAACTGAACAAGGTTTCTGATATTCTGACCCGTAAGGTTCACATCCCGCCATCTCTTCAGGGTAAATATGCTTTGTATAAAGTTTTCCCTCAGAGCAGGATCATGAAGCCTGCCTTCATCTTCAACCGGTATAAGGGGAAAATGATCCATAAAGGCCCTGGCAAACAATCCCGTTCCCTTGGGTGCAGGAACGCCCTTTTCATTATAGACCTTTACTCTTTCCATGCCGCTGCTTGGGGATTTACTTTTAAAAATAAATCCGCACAGGTCCTCCTTTTCCAGTTCCACTACCCTTTTGAAGGCCCATTTATTCATCCTGTCAGTAATGTCCCTGCGGGTTTTGACAGTGACCAGCATCGGCGAATCCACATCGCCTTCAAGCCTCATGGCCTCGCGGGGCACTCCCAGGCCGCATTCAAATTCAGGGCAGACGGGCGAATATTGAATATATTGTCCCAGGGTGTCTCTCAGGTAACTGTCCAGCTTGTGTCCTCCGTCATAACGGACATTTTCTCCAAGGAGACAAGCACTTATTCCTATCTTTAAAGGACTTTTCATAATTGACTGATTATTAACCAATAAGCACCGGTTCGCTGATATCCCTTCCTCCGGTATGTTTGGAGGATGCCCCGGTAAAAATGCCGCACATTACATACATGCCTGTACCGGGGATATTCTCAATACGAGCCTTTTTCCTCTGAATAACCTTTGTGGCAGGGTTTGCGATTTCATACTCCACCCAGCCGCCTCCGCCTTTAGCCAGTTCAACGCACCGCTGATCCAATTTGTTTGACCGCCCTTTTTTGTCGCCTGTTTTCTTCCCGATCAGCTTGGGATTTGTTGGATTAGCGAGGTAAATTCCATTTATATCATGTCCTGTAACATAAATGCCATCTCTCATGAATCTTCCTTTTGGATTGCATAACTCCTCAATGCCCTTTTCTCTTCCCACCTTTTTTATATATGCAGCGGCTTCTCTGGCAAGCGCTTCCGCGTCTTCAAGCGTTGCGATTTTATAATGCTCTATCGCTTTATTCAATCCGGTAAACAGTTCGGCCAGTTCCGAAGCGGTCTGCGAATTCTCATCAACATTTTTTGCAGCATTATCGATAACAGAGGATATCTTCTGAATATTCTGGGTTATCTCACCAACAACCGCTGTCTGCTGATTTGACGCCTCTGCTATCTGGCTGATCTGGCTTGAAGTAGCTGTTATCTGATCAACCACTTTCTTGAACGCATTTCCGGACTTCATGGCCTCCTGGACACCCGTTGCAACCTCTTTGACACCCTTCTCTGCCGCTGCTACAGCCTTTTTGGCATCTTCCTGCATTGCCTTAATGCTACCGTCAATATCCTTGGTAGCGGCTGTTGTTCTTCTTGCCAGTTCTTTGACCTCCTCTGCGACAACCGCGAATCCTTTGCCGTGTTCACCGGCCCGGGCAGCCTCTATTGTCGCGTTCAGGGCAAGAAGATTGGTCTGATCGGCTATGTCATTTATCAGGCTGATTACCTCGCCAATCTGTTCCGATCTGCTTCCGAGACTTTCCATTATTGCGGCCGAGTCGCTGACTTTTTCACTGACCATATTCATCGCAGCCACAGTATCGTTAATCGTAGATTCTCCAAGCTGGGCCGCCTTATTTGCCTCTTCAGCGCTTTTTACCGCTGATGAGCAATTGCCGGCAATCTGGGTAAAGGTAGCGGCCATCTCTTCGCTGGCCGATGCAACCATATTCACCTGCACGGCTGCATCCTTAACCTCCTGGGCCATGTCTTTGGATTTATCATTAAGAACAAAGGCTGTCCGGGAAAGCAGTTGACTGCTTCCGGCAAACTGTCTTATGGTTTTCAACTGGTTGCCCAGTAATTCATTTACCCTTTTCTTTATTTCCAGGGAGTTATCACCTTCATGGATCGGCATTCGCACAGTGAGATTGCCGTTGATCGCCTCATCAAGCTCCTTCATTGAATCGCCGGTTTTAACATTGCGTAAATCCTCTATCTTACCGGCAATGTAAAACACAAGAAAAAATGAAACCGCCATCAGGCCCAGAGGAATTGCGATGTACTTTTCTCCCATCAAAACAAGGTATATCCACGCCAGGGCAACCGGAATCATTATAAGTAATAACAGAAAATATATTCTTCTGTTCACCGGTGTCTCATCAGGTTTTTTTGACATATTGAGGCCTTTCCTTTTTTTGATTACAACTAAAAAAATATGCAATATCCATGCCTTAATGAGATATATTATGACATTTACATGAAGATCTTTTAAAAGATCCGGTAAATACCCGAAAGAGGGATAATAAACTCACACAATTGATTGACGATTTTTTACCTCTCTGATATCTATTTTTAACAGGTTTGCATCTTTCTTGACGATTTTGAGATTAGGAGGCTGTCCGCGAATAAATTTTTCCGCTAATCTCCGGCAGGATGTATTCGCGGGGTATATTTTAATGAAAAAATATTTCGTTTTTCTATTCCTGATTTTCTGTATCATTAGAGCCTCTTCGGTCTTCGCATTCAAAGCCGAGATCTCAGCAGACAGGTTCTCTCTTGAGGCGGATCGAGTGCATCTTCAGGATATCTTGCAGTATCTGTCGGACAGGGGCATCAGGGTTTATATTGATCCGCAGATTAATCCAAAGATAACCGCTAACTTTAAAGATCGCGATATAAAGCGTGGCATTGAAACTATCCTTAAATCCATTAACCACATCCTCATATGGAAATCCGTTGAAGGTCCTTTTGGATCACTGAACAGCCTAAAAGAGGTGCATATCTTTGAACCGGGCCGGAAAGAAATGGCAAGGCCGTTGAACGCTGCAATAAGAGAGATTTTTAAAGACAATGTAAAGGGCGTTGTTTTTATCAAAAATGAGATACTTCTGAGACTAAAAGATAAAATCAACCTGTCGGATTTTAAGAGATTTTTAAGGGAAGCGGGAGCAGTGGTTGCTGACGTCAACGAAGCGACAGGTGTCTATAGATTGATCCTGCCCGAAGATGCCGATGTCCTTAAAATCATTGAAGAAATAAACAGTTACCCGGGCATTGAGAAAGCTGAGCCCAATTACGCCTATTCGGTTCCGCCACCCTTTACCAATCATGACACATTCGTTTACTCGAAAATGTCGAGTGACACCAGGTTTCAGAAAGGCGTGGCGCCGGTAGCCGTAATAGATACCGGACTTGCCCGGGATTCAGAAATGGATGAATATATTCTCACATCCTTTGACAGTATCGATCCGGAGGCAGCCATCTCCGATTCCCTTGGTCACGGAACACAAATGGCTATGATCGCTGCCGGTATTATCAGTCCTGCCGGTGTCAGCAAAGAAATGAAAAATACCAACCCAGTGATACCCATAAGGGCCTTTGATGAAAACGGGTACTTATCCAATTTTGACTTAATGAAGAGCGTAGATTTTGCCATTGAAAACGGCGCCAGGGTGTTGAGTCTGAGCTGGGGAACAGAGACGGAAAGCGGTTTCCTGAAAGACAACCTGGACCATGCTGCAGCAAAGGGCATTATTATTGTGGCTTCAGCAGGGAATGAACCCACAGGAAAGAATATGTATCCTGCTGCATACAGTTCGGTTATAGGAGTAGGAGCGCTTGACGCTGAAGGAAATATCTGGGAAAAATCCAATTATGGAGATTTCGTAACAGTTTACGCGCCAGGGGTTGCCTCTTTTCCCATTGGTTACAGGGGAGATCCCGGCGCCTACGCCGGAACATCCATATCCGCGGCATTTGTGGCCAACATGATCGCGGGTTATCTGTCTGACAACCCGGATGCCTCAATAAATGAGATTCTTGAATCTCTGACAGCAAAAGAATCCGCGGAATGAACTGCCCCGCAGCAGTGCGGCAGAGAATTTCACCCTTGTCTGCTGGCGGATTAAATATAATATCAGATAAATTCTTCCAGCAATTCTTTGGCTTCACGAGCATTTTCTTTTTTTACCAGGATTCTGGCCGGTAAAGACCCACCGATCACAGATCCGAAGTTTTCATCCTGAATGAAATGATATATTTTATTGTCATTCAGAATAGACTTCATCATCTCGATCTCC
>CAZJOB010000126.1:0-9180 GCA_964547435.1 uncultured Desulfatiglans sp.
TGGTTTTAAGGTTCCAGTCCATCATGAAATTGCCGCCGCCGTTCCGCCACTGGGGAAGGCCGGCTCCTTCTATGAACTTATAGCTCTGTAACAGGTCCCGGCTTTCATCGTATCCCGCCCGGTTAAAGGTGTCGATGATGATCCTGGTCGTGGATTCCTCGCCCAGCATCAGATTCCATGTGGATCTTCTCTCAACATCGGACATGGCCGGAAAATCGCCATAAAAGGGCAGTTCATAGACGCCTTTCTTAATGTCTTCAAGGACCTTTTCCTGGACATGAGGCAGCGGAATCATGGCGCCGGCATCCTCCCAGCCCTGAATGGGAAATGGAACCCTTTTACCATTCGCATCGACGATCGGCACGTTTTCATAGCTGGCGTCACCGGCGCCGGAATACCACTTGTGTTTAAGACCCGTGGCGATGCCGATCGGCATGCTCATTTCCAAATTCGTGACCTCCGCGCCGGCCTTGAACGCCATTACAAGACCTTCGCCGGTCCAGGTTCTGGGATGCATGCTGGACATACCACAGAGTTCCGTGTTCATCAGCCACAGATCGCCCGCGCCGCCAGTGGCAATGATGGTCGTCTTTGAGCGGACGATGACAAACTCGCCTGTGCGGCTGTTTAGACCTGTTGCCCCGACCACGCGTGCGCCCTGATCGCCGTTTTCAGTCAGCAGGCTTGTACCTGCGACCCGGTCCATAATTTTAACGCCCAGGCGTTTGCACTCTTTTTTGAGAGCGGGTTTAAAGTTAGATCCCCAGATTCGGATTACAACATTTGTCCTTTCTTCCGGGGGATTGAAACCAGGCTCGCCTGCGCCGGGTTCGGGCCAGAGGTTGTGTTTGACTCCGTATCTGGGAGAAAACATGAGTCTGGTATCGTCATACCTGCCTTCAGCTCCGACATACTCATCGTTCGTGTCCCGGATTTTTCCGCCCATCTGTTCCATTTCCAGCAACGTGTCCCAGTCTTCCCTGCATTGAATCTGGATGCCGATTCCGCAGTTCCACGGGCCTTCCGACATATGCTCCGCCCACTCGTCCGGATCAACCCTGGAGTGGGGATTGGCGGGAGCATTGCACCAGTGGTCACAGCCCGGTCCTCCGGCCCCGCTTCTTACTGTGTCTCCCTTTTCCAGCAGCACTACCTTAACTCCTGTCCTTGCCGCGCTGATCGCGGCCCAGCAGCCGGCGATTCCACCGCCGATCACAAGTACGTCCGCATCAATTTCCTGTTCCTCCTCAAAGCGAACCGGATACGGCCACTTAGGCGGCTGACCTTCTTTTATCAGGTAATCATGCCATGTAGTCATTTTCACTCTCCATTGGAATGGGTCTATTTCGGGAAAACCTCTTCTTCCGTTTCCCAGCCTGATTTGACGCCGTATGGCAGCATTGCCCCCGGGGCCTCTATTTCATACAGCTTGCCGTTTCTTATTTTATATATGTGAAGCGCGGCCAGGTTAAATTGACCCCATTGTGTTTTGTTATCGGCTTCCGGCGCCGCGTCAGCCGGCAGTCTTTTGGTGCCGTCGTGCCGGAACATTGAAAAACCGACGGACAATCCCTTCTGCACATCGGCGACAACCATGCGCGGTTTGATTTCAGTGATATAGGAGAAGACACCAGCGCTGAGCTGCCCTTCACAGTCCATTGGAATTCCTCCAAATCCTCCCACCGGCATAGCACCCCCTGAAGAACCATCCTCTTTTGGAGCAGGAGGAGCGCCTCCGGCTGTTGTCATGCCGTTCTCGCGGCGTTCGCATTCCGGGGCAAAGGGCGATCGCGTGCCGTCTTCCGAGGTAAGCGCGTCATAGTAGGATAGCCCGATTTCCAGCAGATCCTCCCGTTTCATCTGTTCGGCCGCAGGTATATCCTCGGAGAAACCGGGACGCGCCTTTGTAAGCGTGGGCATTTCACTGAAAGGCTGTCCGCCCATTGCTCCGCCGCGTACCACCAGGTGCTCGGCTTCGGCAATTTTACCGTTCTTAAGTTTAATGCGCGCGCCAAGCATAATATCTTTATCATTCTCTTTCATGACAACGAGACAGGCGGCTGCCTGAGCCTCAGGATCTGCGGCATAGATCTGAAACTCTGTCGGACCTTGGGTCGCGTTTTGCCAGAGTCCTTTACCTACCTCCAGAAGATCCACTCCTTTATCGGAGTTCTCGGTAAATTTGACCTCTTCGGCAAAGGGCAGATCCCCGGGATTATGATTTGCAAGGGCCCCGACATATTTTTGCATGAGATCCACCAGGCACTGCCGGTCGCACTTAACGGCAGCCTTTCCGCAGCCGAACATCCCCCACACAGCAAGCGAAACAACCAACATAAAAGCGAGTATCAAACGATTTAATTTCATTCCAGCCTCCTTTTTTACAGGTTTTTGATGTGTTACACTTGTATAATTAATTGTCAGCATATTTCAACAAACGCGTGTAAAAATAAGGACCATGTTGTATCCCAGTGGTTCTGTCTTCGTAGACGTTACCGCTGTCCGGGTCAATAATACAGATAAGAGGTAATGATATCTCCTTTAGACCGCGTGCAACAGGATGCCATTCAGTGCTATTATCCGCATCCGAATACCATAGAAAAAAATTATTCTCAAGCAATGTCTTGACCGCGGGTTTCATGGACTCAAATACCTGCGTTCTCATGTGCCTGCAGTTTCCGCAGCTATCTCTTCCAACAAAGAGCACTATCTTCTTTTTTTCTGACATTGCCTTAGTAAAGGCTGATACTGCGGATTTTTCCCATTTTAATTCTTCGGCAAAGGAGTATTGGCTCACCGGTAAAAAGGATATCAACAAAAGGATGCTTAAAAACAGTTTTTTATTCATTTTATCCCTCGAATCAGATCGCGTATTTCGGTCAACGCAGCTACCTGCTGCGGTGTCCAGCCGAACGCGTGTGGATGTTGATCATCATCACCCAGCCCTGCCGACTTTGACTGTCGCAGCCGGTTCAGAATGAGGTCTCTTATGGCTCTGGCATCGGCGAGCCCTTCCAGCAGGCCCTGGTGTGAGAAGCCGGCCTGTGAACCTTCGGGTCCCTGCGCGGATGAGCCGCCCCCGGCCGTATGGACATGAATATTGGAGATACCGAAAAAACGTTGAACAGGTCCCTGCCTGACAGTTACATTCTGGATATTCTCAAAGGTAATTGTAATTTCGTTGATGATCCAGATGCCGCGTCTAATCCGCAGGCTTCTTTCGGTCATCACATACCAGGTGGTATCGTATCGAAGATGGATTGCCAGATAGGCGAAAATGTCGGGTAAGATCGCAATGGCCAGAACGAGCGGTGTCAAAAGTAAGCCCACTAGAGGCATGACTATTGTCAAAATAATCCAGGGGACAATGATCATTATATCGATCAGGGTCAGAACCACCCAGAACTTAAACTTCAGATACTTAAGAAAGCCCGGCGCGGGACGAAACGAATCCATCTTTTCACCCGCCTGAACCGGCAGCGAGGGCGGTTTTGAGGGGACCTTGAACCAGCGGGTCAGGATGCCCCAGAACCCTTCATAGAATTTTGCTGCGGCCTTCTCAACGTACTGACTCATGACAGATATCCTTTATCAGGAGCAGATTTGTCTGCCGCCAGTTTTTTAAGGTGATCACGAATCTCGACCAGCAATGAGAGAACCTGTTTCTCATCCACTCCCTGAAATACAGGTTCAGTTCCCGCACGAACCGCTTCAGGCGCACCATCATCAGGGCTGCTGGCGGCGCCTCTCATTCGGGAGTACAAATGGTCCCGAAGTTTGTCTGCCGCCATGATGCCTTCGATGCTCATCTCCGGTCTTGCAGAGCCGGAAGCGGTCTGGATTGCGACTGTTGCCAGACCCAGCCAGCGTTGAATGATATTCCGCGATAGATGAATATCCTGAATGCGGCGATAGGTGAGATAAATCTCCCTGCGAAAGAGGATACCCCAGCTCATGGAGATACCACTCTCGTCAAAAGAATACTTCAGGGTGTGATATTTGAAAAATAATGGTATCAGAGGGATAAAAAAGAAAGGTCCCATAAAGAGTGACGTGATGAAGTAATATGTGAGGAGCACCGGGTCTGGCCGCGTTATCTTATGAACATCAAAGCCCGCCCGATCTGTTGTGCTGCGTTTTTCCTGTTCCATAATCAACCTCCCAGCAAATACGTGATTTTTACATGTCCTGAATACATTTCATTTGCTCAATCCGGTATAATTATCAAAGACGTTGCACTCCTGAAACCTTGATCTGTCTATGCGGGGTGTCGCACGTTTTCTTATCACAGGATCATAGCTTTATACTTCTATAAAGGCGAACAATCAACATTAAATGAAATATATCAGAGAAGATCATTGAGCTCGGTCATTCCGGGAGAGCGCCGAATGAGGTTTTCCCTTTAATTTTAACGCTGACTTTCTTGCTTTTATCGGAGAGGTTGGATAATATCACACTTAAGTTTACAGGTCTGTTATAGCAAGGGTTTTTGATTATGGTAGTGTGGTGCGTATAGATTAGGCAGAGGTACCTGATGGAGAATGAGGATCAAGAAAGGGAGAGGAAAAAAAGGGCTATCTTCGATAGCATGTCCCCTAGGCATCAGCAGAGGATACTCAAAAAGGCAGGGTACGAAAACTGGGATCCCTTTCAGGAGCCAAATTATCCCATGGATCTCAGGGAGCGAGAGGTGGAGCACAAGGCGATGGTGTTATCCCGTGAATTCCTTGAAGCCTGCCGTATCGATCAGCCCAGCGATGAATATATCCATGCCGTTCGGGAGATAATCAGGGGTCTCCTCAAGGGGCAGGAACGGTATAGAGCGATGTTTGAGTTTTGCTGCTGGTACCGGAAGTCAAGCGAGAAAAAAGGCTCATGTTGTTCAATCGTCCAGGGACGATCAGCGACCAAGTAAAAAAGATATTGACATGGCTAAGGGAGTTGGATAGATACTCCTAAGAAACTCGATTCAAGAGGAGAATACAATGGATGAGGGGAAAAAGGCTATAATAGACTACTTTGCTAAAGTGAAGGGCAAGAGTAAGCTCTATTTCAACGATATTCAGAAGGCCCTGCCGGATATGAAACCCAGGGACGTAAAGAAAATAGTCAATAAGATGGTTCAGGAAGGATTGCTCAGCTATTGGTCAAGCGGCAGTACCACGCTCTACACCCTGTCCGATAAGGATGCCCTTGCCAAGGAAGAGGCCGGAATGAGTGATGAAGGTAAGGAGTAATTTACGTGACCTTCCCCCTTACCCTCAACTAAATAGTCCCTAGACACATCCGGTCGGCTTGGGTAAGCCCGCTATCTTGCAGGCGCCCTTCGCCGGTCCTGACGGAAAAAGCTTATAGATATATTGCAGTTTGAATCCCGTATTCTTTGTTAACAGCCTGATCATCGGCGCAACGCTATTTTTCTTGTAGAAATCCTGAAGATAGTTAATGACTGTCCAATGTTCATCGGTCAATTCATTTATGCCTTCACTGCTGGCAACCAGTTCAACCCACTCTTTATTCCAATTCTTGAAATCATCCATAAAGCCATCTTCATCAGTATTCCATGTATTTCCCTTGTATTCGACTGTTGGCATAGTTTCTAATCTCCTTTTAAAATATTCTCTTGGTACTATGAATTAGTAATTGGTTTATACAAGATATCCTTGTCTTTTTCAATTCCTTTTTGTGAATCAATTGAAGAATGTTGATTGCAGAGTTTTTTTGATCGAAGCGCTGCCTTGAAAAGTCCTTCCCCCCATCGGGGAGTGCCTGTTGCGTGCAAATGACTATAGGTGGCAAGAAGATTTTTTCTGCACACTCCATCCCTTTTACCATCAAGGCCATATCCCCGACGCACCTCGAATATAAGGGTAATAGCATTCGACTTTTTTGTGACTGCACTTGTGTAGTGAAACTCATGTCCCCTAAGAACATCTCCCGTCTCGAAGTAAGGATTCTTATGCAATACCTCTAAAATAGTGTATCCATGACCTTGAGGTTTCTCATTCTGCACTATTTGCATGGGAATGGCTCCAACCATTGGGTAACTATTTCCATGAACGGTAAGGGACTCGCTTAGATAGATCAATCCGCCACACTCTGCGTACACAGGCAGGCCTGCCTCGATCTTCTTTTTTAAGGAATCCCTGAATCCCCTGTTATCGGACAAGGCCTTTGCGTGAGTTTCAGGGAATCCCCCTCCAATATAGAGTGCGTCGAGATCCGGTACCTCATCATCGGTGATGGAGTTGATCTCGATCAGATTTGCCCCCAGATTCCTGAGTTGATCCAGGTTCTCGGGATAGTAAAACCAGAACGAGCTATCCTTGATGTATCCAATGCGAGGACGAGTGCTGATATCAGGAATTCCCGGCTGTTCCATTGCTCCCCGGGGAACTTCCCCGCTGAGAGGCACTGCGTCGTTCGCAATCTGCCATATTGCCTTGAGATCAAGACCTTTCATCACAGCTTCACGTGCCCATTCAATAGACCTTAGCGCATCCTCTCTCTCCTGGTGTGGGACGAGTCCCATATGCCGCTCAGGTAATAAACTGCCTTTTAACCTGGGAACAGATCCTATGACCGGTATGCCGCAGTAGAGTTCAATGGAATTTCGCACAAGAGACTCCTGCCGTGAGCCCGCGACTCTGTTGAGAATCACCCCCGAGATACTTATATCCTGCTCAAAGTGCTGGCACCCCATTACCAGGGCTGCGATAGTCCGGGTTGCCATGGTGACATCTACGATGAGTATGATAGGAGCCTTAAGCAGCCTTGCCAATTTTGCAGTTGTATGGTCTCCGTTCAGGTCCAGGCTGTCAAAGAGGCCTCGGTTTCCCTCTATCAACGAGATGTCCGCATCACGGGAATTAGCAAGAAATGATTCGATGATTTGGGTGTCCGTCATGAGGAAAGGATCCAGGTTATGGCATTCTCTACCCGTCGCCAGCGTCAACCAGCCTGCATCGATAAAATCAGGCCCCTTCTTGTAAGGTGATACCTTGAATCCCTCTTTCATCAGGCATGATGCAAGACCAAGGGTTAAGAGGGTCTTCCCTGAACCCCCTCTTAACGCGGCCAGAATTACTCTGGGAAACTGCCCTATCATGAAGTATATGGCTTACTCAGTAAACTTAAACTGAGTGCTCTGCCTCCAGGAAAGATAGGCAAAACGATAGTCGTCAATCACGTGTCCCGTAAACGGAATCGCGCATTTCTCATAAAACCGCTCCCAGCCTATCCGCTGAGCCCAGTCGCCGAGCCTCTCATATTTCCTGGCATCCTTAGCATAGGCCATGAGGATATCCTTGACTGCCTTTACTGTGCTCTCCCACCTTGGCGGTTCATTGGGCAGGAATGGGATGACTACTTTTGAGAACTGGGGTTTGGATATCCTGTTCGACACCTTGCCTCCCACCAGGATGGCAACCCCATCGCCCTCTGCGTCTGCCATAGGCATAGCCGGGCACATGGTGAAACAGTTGCCGCAGAACATGCATCGCTCGTTGTTCACCTCCACACTCTTCGATCCATCCTCTCGTTTGATGATTTTGATTGCTCCCGTGGGACAGGCTGCAACTGCCAAGGGTATTTCACAGAGCTTATTCACATATTCATCATCGATCATTGGGGGTTTCCGGTGTATTCCTACAATAGCGATATCCGAGGCATGCACTGCTCCGCACATATTTAAACAGCAGGCAAAGGAGATCCTGACGTGGGCAGGCAGTTTCATATCCTTAAATTGATCGAACAATTCATCAAGAATTGACTTCACCACGCCTGATGCATCGGCTGCTGCAGTATGGCAGTGTATCCAGCCTTGTGTATGTACGATATTGGAAACCGATGCACCGGTGCCGCCAATGGGGAACCGGTTGCCTCTGCTCTCAAGATCATTTACTAATTCCTCCAGCTTTGATTTATCATCGAGTAAAAACTCTATGTTGTTTCGAGTAGTAAATCGAAGGTGACCGTTGCAGTATTTATCCGCGATATCGCATATTTCCCGAATATACTCAACGCTCATGATGCGGGTTGAACCCGTCCTCACGGTATACAGCTCGTCACCAGTTTCTGAGTGATGGACCATGATGCCCGGTCTTAGGTATTCGTGATAGTCCCACTTTCCGTAGTTCTTCTCCACAATAGGTGGAAAGAACCGCTCGTAATGAACGGGACCAATATCAGTAATTCTGTCCTTCATTGGATTTTTTGGATCATACGGCATATCTGTAACCTCCTATCTGTTGTGCTTCTCCCTGTAGTCATGAATATCTCTCTTAAAGCCACCTGGCACATCCCTTTCCTTCCAGAAGATGTAGGGATTTTCTCTAGGATGATCGATCATCTGGGGAATCGGCTTGAGATCCGTTACATCGATGAACTCCTGCAGGCCTTTTCTCTGGATGAGCTCTCCAAGCCTTTCCCGGTTTCTGCCCTCTTCCATCCACCAGTTCCACATCTTGTCCACAAATTCCTTGAATTCATCATACGGCGGTTCCATCTTCATGAACGGGATTACCAGAGTACAGAGCTGCGCCCCTTCCAGGACGGGGGCCTTGCCACCCACAAGTATGCTCGCACCTTGATCGAGCCCAACTCGCAAAGCCCTCGGCATGACATTAATGCAGTGCATGCACCGGTTGCATTCCTTATCATTAATCTTGAGTTCTTTCCCGTCCCACGCCATGCAGCTCGTGGGGCAAAGGTTAATCACCTCTTTCTGTATGTCAAAAGCGCCCCAATCTCTGCCCATAAAAGCTCCGGCATTGGGTTTGAATTCGTTATTCACATATGCCTTGACCGCTTTTTGGTCAATCCGAATATTATCTCTCCACGTCCCGATGACGGCACAGTCAGACCTGGCTATAGATGCAACACAGTCATTGGGGCAACCGGAAACCTTGAATTTGAATTTATAGGGAAAAGCGGGACGGTGAAGCTCATCCTGGTACTCCATGGTGAGGTCATATGTTATAGCCTGGGTGTCCAAACAGGAATACTCACACCTTGCCTTCCCTACACAGCAGGAGGGTGTCCGCAAGTTCGATCCTGAACCACCCAGATCAGTATCCAGCTCATGAGTCAGTTCAAAGAAGGTTTCCTCCAGGCTCTCTGTATTGCATCCAAGCAGGATGATGTCACCCGTTGAACCGTGCATATTGGTCATTCCGCTCC
>CAZJOB010000127.1:0-9124 GCA_964547435.1 uncultured Desulfatiglans sp.
CACAAAGACCGTTTGTAATGCCTATGAAAAGCTGTTAAATGCCCTTGGCCCCGAGCTGAAGATACTCATGGATGCCCCTGTCGGGGATATAGAGGTTACAGGAGGACGTCTGCTTTCAACCGCAATCTCCAGAATGCGTCAGGGGAATGTTATTCGCAAAGAAGGCTATGACGGCGAATATGGTGTAATAAAACTGTTTCATGAATCGGAAAAACATGAACTTACAAGACAGGATCGCCAGTATAATAGAAAAAGGGGTACTTAAACCGGAAAATATTCTTGCCCTCACCTTTACCAACAAGGCGGCCCTTGAGATGAAGCAAAGGACGGAAAAGCTTCTTGGTGAGAAACTGTACAGAGGATTAAAAATATCCACCTTTCACAGGTTTTGTCTGGATATACTCAGGTCCGAATGGCAGACGCTTGAACTGCCCCCTGATTTTATTATCTGTTCTGAAGAAGATTCAGCCGCCCTTGCTCAGGAGGCAGCACTGGATGAGGGAAAGCCCATGCGCTTTGCTCACTCATTTTCAAGGGAGCTTTCGCGGCTCAAATGGCAGAATGTCGCGGGTATTAAACCGGAAAAAGGCGATGAGGAACTGCTCTCCATATATGAGGCATACCGGAATAAACTCAGGGCGCATCAGATGCTGGATCTTTCTGACATTGAGGTTGAAGTTTATCGGCTCTTCAGGGATTTCCCTGATACAGCCGCGAAATACAGCAGACAGTATCAGGGAATCTTTGTAGATGAGTACCAGGACACCAGCCCCATACAGTCCGCTATTCTTAAATTCGTGATAAAGGATGACATCAATAGTATATGTGCCATAGGGGACCCGGATCAGGCCATATACAAGTTCAGGGGCGCGGATGCAAATAATTTCAGTTGCTTTACAAAAGATTTTTCAGGTGCGGAAGAAATCGCCCTATCTATCAACTACCGTTCAACAGAAAATATTCTCAGGGCTGCATCATCTGTTATGAAAAGGGAAAGGTCCCTGAAGGGGATATCGGGAAAAGGCTCTCCTGTTCTGACAACCGAATGTGCTACTGCCGCCGAAGAGGCGGAAATGGTGGTGGAACAGACAGAAAAACTTCTGGGCGGAACCAGCCTCTTTTCCCTGGACAGCGGAAGGGTCGCCTCCCATGAAGATGGCCTTGAACTGGGGTTTTGCGACATCGCTGTTCTATACAGGCTGAACAGCCAGGGAGATGCCTTTGAAGAAGCCTTTAACAGGGCAGGAATTCCTTATATAAGATCCGGAGAATCACCGCTAAGCAGCAGGTTTCCGGCAAACGTTATTCTCAGGTTTCTGCAGGCAATGCGGTATCCCGGCAATACCCATTTCAGGAACATGCATGACGCGCTTATGCAAAAATATAACCTGCCTGCGGGGTTGAACTTCTCTGCCGCGTCAGAAGAGACCGGGTCAGAGGACCTTTTCGACCGGATACTTGACGCCCATGGTTTTGACCTATCGGAGAAAGAGACAAAATATGTGATCGACCGCCTGCGCTCACTCGCGGACAGCCATTCAGAAAACCCTGCCGCATTTCTGGACCGCCTCTCCCTTGACCGGGGAATTGATCACTCGGCCCTGCACGGAGACAGGGTAAATCTTATGACCGTTCATGCGGCCAAGGGCCTTGAATGGCCTGTTGTCTTTATTACGGGATGTGAAGACGGGCTTTTTCCCCTTTCCATCTTTGGCGAATATGATGAGAAGGAAGAGAAAAGGCTCTTTTATGTGGGCGTGACACGGGCAAAACAGCGGTTGTTTCTTTCCCGGGCAAAAAGAAGAAACATCAACGGCAGGGTTATTGACATGCAGCAATCCCCATTTCTCTCCATGATACCGGAAGATATCCTGGCGCCGGTTGAGCGCTCAAAATGGAAGCCAGGCAGAAAAAAGCAGACGCAATTGCATCTGTTTTCATGATGGAAAATATTGATGATCTCGTAAAAAGCTTATTTATACCGCTTCGCGGTAACCTATGAGAAACGAAGTCTTTTTTGTCCTCTGTGAAAGGTCACAGAGTGAAAATTCATATTCAGTCGTGGGGCCGACCTGTGCCTGGCCCGACGTAGTTCCGATTTACCAAAACGAAGGCGGCTGTCGGCCCGCCAAGGTTGTTTATGGGCACATACCGGGCAGGCACAGGGACCTGCCCCTACAGGTACTTTTGGCTTTTTCGTATCCCTTGCAAGCTTAAGCTTATACCGTTACAAGATCACTATGAATCATAAAATTGGCCTTGATTTCCTTGGAAGTCGATTTTCATTGTTTGTCATTCCCCGGCTTGTTGAAAATCCCGATGCTGTTATCGGGGCCTGCCGGGCCGTAGCCTTGGCGAAGGCTGGACCGGGGAATCCAGTGTTTTCAGGTTCTTACAGATTCCCGCCCGCATGAGAATGAAGTTTTTATGATTTTTTTCAAGTGCAACAATATTAAGTTTTGTCGCAAGTTTGTCATATCCGTCGTCATAGTAATGTCGCAAGTTTATCGCAAGTTTATCCTTTTAACATATAGGTGAGCTTATTTGTTTCTCCATGAGATTCAAGTATGCCCTTTTCTATCATAATTTTAAAATCCCTCTGTAAACTGCTAAAATCATATCCTGTCTTATAAAGGCAGAGAGTAGAAAGCAGCCTTGATGTCCTGCCATTTCCATCAAGGAACGGGTGAATATGGACAAGCTGGAACTGGGCAATACCACTGATCAAAACAGGGTGAATTTCAAGATCCGTGTTGAGCCATTTAATTAGTTGAGACATCATTATTGGTACATCTACAGCAGAAGGCGGTGTATAGATCACTTCTCCTGTAACAGAATTAACAACATAATTTTGTATGTGCTTCTTTGAGAAGGGCCTTGTTGCTCATTTCCCTGACCCAATCATCAGACAACTTTGCGGCCTCTAAAAAACCTCTGGCGCGTTCAATTTGAGTAATGGCAGCGGTAATTTTGTTGGTAATAGTGAATTTTGGATTAAATCCAGCCATGAATTACCTCCATCGATTATGGAACCGGTTTCCTGTAGAATGACCATAAAATATAATTTTTACGTCTTGAATTTATCGTATACCTTAAATCACTTATTTTCAGTATTAGTAAAGGTTTTTCCCTTATTTGTCAGTCTGTATTTTTGATTTCTTGAACGCGGCTTATCAGGGATTGTCATTTCGATCAGACCCACTTCAATAGCCGGACGAATGATGTTTTTTACAAAGTTTTTCTTGTCCTTAAAACCCATAATATTCATAATTTCCAATCGTCCCATTTCTTTATCAAGGACGTTTAAAAGTCTTTTAACTTGGGGGGTAACTTGGGGGGTAACTTGGGGGGTAACTTGGGGGGTAACCTTTGCTATTGAACGATAAAAGATAACTGTGAACCAGTTATCGGATACATCAAATACCGGAATTCCCACCCCTGCATTTTTACACAGTTCTTTTATGCGATTTATCCCGCTGCCTATTTGCTCAACAAGCTCCATTCTGTAAAAAATTCCGAACAAAAGCGGATTTCTGGGTACACTTTTAAAACCAAGTTCTTCTGCTTTTATTCCGGCAGGCAGACCGCCAGGAGCTACAATCTCAAGCCTGTCATGGTATATTTGGATTTGCACATTGGCGGTTGACCTGTAGTCTCTATGTACAAGTGCGTTAACCAGGGTTTCACGCAGTGCATCATCCGGTAGTTCCAGTTTTTTATAGAATTGTTATTGTTTATGAAATAAGGGATTCCCTTAATAAAGTGTATGCCTAAATATCTTTCAAGAATTCAGGTAAATGGTACAGAGTATTTATTTACTCGGTTAACCGATAATGGTAAGTAGTGTTCATAAAAATCGGGCGTTTTCAAATATAAAAATCCCATGATCAGGACATTAAAATGAAGCAATTCGGTTACGCGGGTAATATTCTGAAGATTGACTTATCGAGCGGCAATATTCGCAAGATTGAAACCTCAGAATATTCCGACAGATTCATAGGTGGAAGAGGCATAGCAGCAAAACTCTACTGGGATCTTGTTTCCCCTGAAACAAAGGCATTGGAGCCTGACAACTGCCTGATATGCGCCACCGGTCCTGTGGCCGGCTTTAACGGCTTTGCCGGATCAAGGTGGCAGATCTGCGGAAAATCGCCATCCGGAGACAGAGAGGCCTTTTCATATTCCAATCTTGGAGGAAAATGGGGTGTAACGCTCAAATACGCCGGCTACGACGGCCTGGTTATTCAGGGAAAAGCGGATAGACCTGTGTATGTTTATATAAAGAATGATACGATTGAGATCAGGGACGCCTCACAGTTCCGGGGCATGTCGGCCTTTGATGCCACTGATGCGCTGAAAAAAGAAAATGGAAAGGATTTCAGTGTCCTTACCATCGGTAAAGCGGCTGAAAACCTCGTATCTTTTGCCACTATACTGGCTGAAGACGGCTCTTCGGGTTCTGCCGGCCTCGGGGCGGTAATGGGGTCAAAAATGTTAAAGGCCGTTGTGGTTGCAGGAGATGGAAGACCTGTAGCCGCTTATCCTGAAAAGTTGCGCAACCTTGCAGCGCAAATCCGGGAGATACATAAAACAGCCGACCATGATGAGGGTATGTGGAAGTTGAATGAATCGTTCAAAAAGCATATCTGCTACGGGTGCGGTGTCGGATGCGGCCGCTATGTATATAAGGATTCGGACGGGCGTAAATATAAATCATTCTGCCAGGCAATGATGTATTATGCCAGGCCGGTTATGGAATATTTTGGAAAGGACAACAAAGAAACACGAATGCTTGCGTCCAGGCTCTGTGACGATTACGGACTGGATACCTCGGTAATGCACGGTCTGGTGGACTGGCTCTCCTTTTGTTACATGCAGGGCATCCTGACTGATAATAATACCGGCCTTCCATTATCAAAGATGGGAACACCCGAATTCATTGAAATACTTACCGCTAAAATTGCCTTAAGAGAGGGTTTCGGAGACCTTCTCTCAAAGGGGACCATAGCTGCCGCTGAAGCCATGGGCGGAGAGGCAAAAAAGCATATAGGGGATTTTGTTGCCACCAGAAACAGTGAAACAAAGGATTATGATCCGAGACTTATACCTGCAACAGCCCTTATCTATGCCATGGAACCCAGAAGACCCATACAGACGCTTCATGAACCGGTATCCCTGCTATTCAGGTGGGTGGAATGGGCAAAGAGGCAGGAAAGCGCCGGCTTTTCAAGCGAGGCATTCAGAAGGTTCGCAAAACGTTTCTGGGGAAGTGAAGAAGCCGCCGATTTTACCACAATGGCTGGAAAGGCCCTTGCCTCCAAAAAGGCCCGGGACAGGGCTTATGTCAAGGAAAGCATGATCCTCTGCGACCTGAACTGGATGGCGATATGGGCCCACTACTTTGGAAATAATATTGATGAACCGACCCTTGAATGCCAAATATTCTCCGCGGTAACCGGCAGGGACGTGGATGAAGCGGAAATGAACAGGCTGGGAGAAAGAAATGTCAACATGCAGAGGGCGGTTCTTTTAAGGCAGGGTTGGAATGGCAGGAATGACGATCGAATGATGGATTATTACTTTACTCAACCCCTGAAAAAAGGGGAACTCTTCTGCGATCCTGAATGTATTGTGCCGGGTAAAGACGGTGAAATTGCATCCATGGAAGGCAGAGTATTTGACAGGCAGGACTTTGAAAAACTGAAGGATGAATACTATGAATTACGCGGATGGGATGTTAAAACCGGTCTGCCAAAGGCACAGACCCTCAAGGATCTTGATATGGGGGATATAGGGGAAGGCCTTGCAGAAAAGGGATTATTAAAATGATAAAAACGGCCTTTGATCATCTTGATCAAAGGCCGTTTTACGCTTAATCAGATTGCTTGAATAATTATCTGTTACCCTGATACCCCTTGAAGTATTTAAGAAATTCTGAATCCGTTGAAAGCACGAGCGAGCTGTCTTTGCCTATACTCTCTTTGTATATATCAAGGGTCTGAAGGAATGAATAGAATTCAGGGTCTCTGCCGTATGCCTGAGCATAGATCTGGGTTGCCTCCGCGTCCGCCTTGCCCTTGATCTCTTCGGCCGTTCTGTATGCCTCGGAGGTTATTCTCTTCATCTCCTTGTCTCTGTCACCTTCTATCTTTCTGGCCTCACCCTGCCCTTCCGACCTGAACTTCTCGGCGATCTGTTTTCTCTCTGCTATCATCCTTCCATATACCGAATTCTGGACCTCCTCTTCATAGTTGATTCTTTTTACCTTGATATCAACAAGCTGAATGCCGAATTCCACTAGTTTAGGCTGTGCCTCACCAAGTATATTCCTGACAATTGCGGCCCTTCCGGTGGTAACGGTGCTGATGGAGATGTTCTTTTTATCTCCATCCAGTTCAGCATCATAGGAATCGGTCTCCAGTTTCCGGTCTGTATTTCTCACTGTTTCGATAAGCGGGTTTGAGGTTACTGCGTTTCTGATTGCGGAATTCAATATATCATCCAGCCTTGCCTTGGCCGCCACCTCATTGCGAAGTGTCTCAAAGTATTTGAGGGGGTCAACTATCTTCCAGCGGCCAAATGTATCCACCCAGATGAATGTCTTGTCCAGAGTGGGACTGCGATCAGGATCGCCGTCCCATTCCAGCAGATTCTTCGGAAAAAAATTCGCCGTATAGTATGGCACTTTAAAATGAAGCCCCGGCTCCTGTATGGGCGTTCCCATGGGTTTTCCAAACTTGGTTATAACCACCTGTTCTGTCTCATCCACCACATACACGGAAAAGATCCCCCCAATTAACAGAACAATAATAACTATGATAAATGGCGTTGATTTCATTTTTCACCTCCCCTGTCCGATGATGACCTGTCGAGATTAAGCAGGGGCAGAAGGTTCTTCTGCTGTGCGTCAACTATATATTTATTCCCCAGTCTGGGAAAAACTTCCCTTAATGCCTCCAGGTAGAGTCTCCTTTTTGTAACATCCTTTGCCTTTGAATACTCCTCATAGAGTGAAATGAACCTGGCCGCGTCACCCTTTGCCCTGTTTACACGGTCCAGTCCGTACCCTTCGGCGGTCTTGATCGTCTTTTCAGCCTCGCCCTTTGCCTGGGGGATCATCTTGTTATACTGTTCCCGGGCCTCATAGATCATTCGTTCCTTTTCCTGCCCCGCCTGGTTGACCTCGTTCCATGAGGGCTGAACAAGTTCAGGGACATTTGTCCTCTGCATCTCAATGGTTGTTATATTTATTCCTGTCTCTGCCTCATCAAGCTCTGTCTGCAGCAGCCCCCTGGCCTGAACAGCAATTTCGTCTCTCTTGTTAATGACTTCCGTGATGCTCCTGTCCCCGACAACTAGCCTCATGGTGGACTCGGACAGGTCTCTTAAAGTGGCCTTTACATTCCGAACCTTAAACAGGTAGTTGTAGGGATCCTTGATATTATATTGAACAACCCAGGGGACAACCGCCACATTGAGATCACCCGTTAACATCAACGATTCGTCCTGCTGAGAAACAAATTTCGTTCTTCCTCCGGCAGAGACTGCCCTGACGCCAAATTCCTCTTTTTGAACCAGCCTTATCGGCACCTTGGTCAGGTGTTCAATGCCTGCGGGCCATTTTATGTGAGGCCCGGGCATTGTGGTGCGCACATGTTTACCAAACCTTTGAACTACGCCAACCTCATCCGGATCGATTTTATAGATCATGCTGTACCCTAGAAAGAACAAAACGATGATCGCTATTATAATCCACACGCCCGGAAACCGGCCTTTCAAGTTTTTGATTTTTTCGAGCACTTCATCGACCTGCGGTGGAGAGCCGCCCTGCCGACTTCTTTTTTGCTGTTGTAGCTTTTCCCAGTCCCAGCTCATAATATTCCCCTGTTTTAAATTTTGGATTTTTGTGTTATTTTAGCGGCAGTCTGTTATTTAGTCAAGGTATTAAGGATATAAGGCTGCCGGCATTCACGGTTTTATAGCAAAAGGAACAGGTTAGGATACCTAATAATAAAATTACACTTTATGGAAGAAAATAAAAACTCACTTACATCTCTCAAAGATATTATCGGGGATCTCATGTCCGGATCCAATCTGCCATTTAATCCTGAGAACTATAATATATGGAAGGTATGGGATGAGGTGGTAGGACAATCTATCGCCCGTCATGCCAGGCCGATAAGGATGCTCAAGGGAAAGCTCATGGTTGAGGTGTCTGAATCCATATGGCTGCAGGAACTGGAGTATTTGAAAGATACCATAAAGACCAATCTAAATGAGAGACTTGGCAGGATTGCCATTGAGCGAATAGATTTCAGGCTTACACGGGGATAGAATAGTCTCCCTGTCCTATCAGCGGGGGGAGTATTTTCAGACCGCTTCTTCCGCCTTTTAATGCCTCAAGCAAGGCCAGTTTTGCGTCAGATTCAATTCGCGGATAAATAATCCTCATCCTCTTTGGCTCCATATTCATGGATCTCATCCTGACAAAAAGATCGGTCAGACGTTCCGCTGGATATATCATGGCAATCCTTCCCTTTGGGGTAAGTATGCGCCCAGCACAACTGAGTATATCATCCAGTGAAGCATACAGTTCATGTCTTGCGACTGCTTTCTGTTGATTTGGATTAATCCTGCCGCTGTCCATTTTTCTGTAAGGAGGATTACATACAACCACATTGGAAAAGGACTCAGTAAAGGGGGGGGTCCTGATATCCCCTAGTATAACCTTCATTTTTTCAGAAAATCCGTTTAAAATTATATTCCTGCATGCCTGGAAGGCAAGCTTCTCCTGAATTTCCAGACCTACCGCGAATTTTACCGGTCTTGTTAAAAGCAGTATGAGGGGTATGATCCCGCACCCTGTTCCCAGATCGGTTATGATATCGTCTTTTTTTACTGTAACAAAATCAGAAAGCAGGATGGCGTCAATGGAAGACCTGTATCCTCTCTTCGACTGTATAAGGCTCAAACGTCCTTCCAGAAAATTATCTATTGATTCATCAGGAAGCAGTTCTGTTTCATGGGACTTGAATGGTTTCATTTGGATCTATCTTGTTAAAAACAAGCCCTGTGATAACCTTTGGGAAAAAGTAGGTTGATTTTCTGGGCATTGTTAATGAAT
>CAZJOB010000128.1:0-9123 GCA_964547435.1 uncultured Desulfatiglans sp.
CTTACGGCACTGGATCCTAAGTCCAGCGCGTCTGCCAGTTCCGCCACTCTCGCATTAATGCCTATTTTCACGATTTATTTGAAAGTGTCAAGGGTTAAAGGTTTAAAAAGACGAGTTCATCACAGGTCAAACTTTTGATCATATTCATTTGTAAATGTCTTTATGAGACCCTGATCGGCAAAGCTGTAGTATCTGTTATGGCCGATAATAATATGATCGAGCACCTGTATCATCAGAAACCGGGCAGACCATACGAGATCCCTTGTGAGCCTTTTATCCTCAGGCGAAGGGGTGGGGTCTCCTGATGGGTGGTTATGGGCGAACACAAGGGCTGCTGCGTTTTTTTCCAGTGCTTCGGCCATTATCTCTCTGGGATAGACAGCGCTTCCTGTCAGGCTCCCCTGAAACAGATCCTGATCAGCAATCAGTTCATTCTTTCTGTTAAGAAACAGCACCTTGAATACCTCTCTTTTAAGGCCCCTCATGGAATGAAATAGAAAATCAAACACAGCCTTTGAGGAGCTGAAAAACTCGCTTCCCCTTGCCCTGTCCTGAAGATATCTGCCGGCAATCTGATGCACCAGTTTAAGATAGAGTGCGTTTTTCGGACCAAGACCTTTAACCTCAACCAGTTCCTGCATAGGAGCAGAAAGCACGTTCGATAAGGTGCCATATTTTTTCAGAAGATGTCTTGCCGGCAACTTGACGTCTTTTCTGGGCGTGCCCAGGGTGAGAAGAAATTCAATCACCTCTTCATCCGAGAATCTCTCAAGGCCGCCCTCGATAAACCTTTCTCTGAGTCTTTCCCTGTGACCGGTTCCCCTGTTGTTATTATCTATATTTTCCATTATATTCAATGTGTTACGCAAACAAAAAATATTTTTAAAGTAAATATACCGGTTTTCCGATTAAACACTTGCGCAAATCGTTTAAAGGTATTATGTTGCCATGACTTGATAAAAGATTTCAGGGTATAGTTAAACACCCATTAGAAATAAATATAAAAAAGTAGCAATAAATTAGCATAAAAGGAACAAGCAGTCAATAGCTTATAAAATATGTTTTTTGTTAAAGTATTATCTTCATTTTTTGCAATTCTGATTTTTGATGCGATCTTTTCTCGTGGCGCGTGGGCATGGGGGCCCGCCATTCACACGGTTATTTCCTGTTCCATTCTGGATAACGCACGTCTGATACTGCCTGATATAGCTGCCATTATTCAGAATTTCAGCCTTGAGTATATTTATGGAAACCTGGCTGCTGATTTCTTTATCGGCAAGGGCCAGAAGAAGAAAGAGGGGCATTCTCATAACTGGGAAACAGGCTTTAAAATACTCAATGACGCGCACAGTGAAAGAGAAGCGGCATACGGATATGGATTTCTTTCACACCTGGCAGCGGATGTTATAGCGCATAACTACTATGTGCCTGACCTCATACACCGTTTCATGATGTGGAAACGAATAAGCCATTTATATACCGAGGCCGTAGCGGACAAGTTTGTAGGTCCCTATTATCTCAAGGTGGCCAGGGATGTTCTTGAAATGGAACAGCTCGAGTGTGATAAAATGCTCAGGGCCGCGCTCATCAGAAACCGTCACGGACTGAAGACAAAACGACAGATATATACCCAGTCTGTCAGGGTGTCCGATTACCTGTATTGCGTCCCTCAACTATCTTTTATGTATGACTGTTATCCATTTAAAATATCACGTGAATACCTTATATTCATGATCGGATTGTCCTTTCGTCTCGTAAAGGACCTGCTTTCTTACCCTGATTCATCCGCGTGTCTTTCCCATGATCCCATAGGGACTGAAAACCTCCGGCTTGCCGGCAAAAAAGGGATGATATCGAAAATTTTAAATCCTGAAAATACATCATGTCGCTTTCCAGTTGATAAGGAACTCTTAAAATTGTAATACAGAGAGCATGAGCAACATCAGAATACTCCCTGAAAATGTGGCAAACCAGATAGCCGCTGGTGAAGTCATTGAAAGGCCCGCCTCCGTGGTGAGGGAACTCCTTGACAACAGCATAGACGCGGGCGCGGACAGGATTAATATAAGGATAGAGGAAGGCGGCCGTAAACTCATAAGATTGCAGGATAACGGCGGCGGAATGGACAGGGACGACATGCTTCTGTCCCTTGAAAGGCATGCCACGAGCAAAATCTCAAGTGTTTCCGATATCTTTTCCATCAAGACTCTCGGATTCAGGGGCGAGGCCCTTCCCAGCATATGCTCAGTATCCAGGATAGAGATAACCTCGCGTACGCCTGAATCTCTTTCAGGATACCGGCTACGAGCCCATGGAGGGGAATTCCTGACGATTGATGAAGTCGGAGCGCCTGCCGGAACCACCATCGAGGTAAGAGATCTCTATTACAACACCCCTGCCAGAAGAAAGTTTCTTAAATCGGGCAACACGGAGGCGGGGCATATAATAGATACAGTCTCACGAGTCGCTCTCCCATTTACAGGACTCCAATTGCGGCTGGATGACACCGGCGGCAAGACGCTCCTTAACCTTCCCGCTTCGGAAAGCGAGCTCAACAGGCTTTCAGCCCTGTTTGGCCGTAATGTCGCGTTAGCCCTTATTGACACCCATTTTGAAGAAAACGGATTTGAAGTAAGGGCATATCTTTCACCTCCTGATCACGGAAGGGGAAGGGGAGACCGCATATACATCTATGTGAACAACCGGAACATAAGGGACAGGGTTTTAATAAAGGCTGTAATGGATGGTTATGGCAGGAGACTTATGAAGGGCCGCTACCCGCAGGTGGCACTGTTTATCAAAACAGACCCTTCCCTTGTTGACGTTAATGTTCACCCAGCCAAACAGGAGGTTCGTTTCGATAACGCGCAGTTTGTGTATAAGACAGTTATGGTTGGCATTGACAGGGCTCTGAAGGATCAGATAAACCCCTTTTCATTTGAAAATGCCATTATTCCTGAAAAGGAACCGGTTAAATACGATGGTCCGGGAAAAGGTGCTGCAGAGGTTAAGGAACCAGCCTGGGAATTCGTCACAGTCCCTGCTGAAACCGCGGAACCGGTTAAAAAGGAAGCCGGAAGACAGGAACCTTTGATAAGGGAGAAGCCGCGCCTCATCGGCAGTTTAAAGGATACCTATCTGCTTTTTCAGGTCAAAGACGGACTCCTGATGATAGACCAGCATGCCGCGCATGAGCGAATTGTCTATGAGACGCTCAAAAAAAAGTATCGTTCATCCAGGGTGGAATGCCAGCCTTTCCTTATACCGGTGAACATCGAGATGTCTCCGGGAGAAGGCCGTGTTCTGGAGACAAAACTGGATCAGGTTTCACAACTGGGTTTTGATATTGAACATTTCGGCGGCAGCAGCTTTATATTGAGATCTGTGCCGGCCATGCTTGTCAATACGAACTGGGAGATCTTTTTGAGAGACCTGATTCCTGTTCTTGAGCACACGAGTGACCTTTCAGACGATTCATCCATGGATGAGATATTGACTGTTATCGCCTGCCACGGGGCTGTCAGGGCGGGTCACCGAATGTCTGAAAAAGAGGCTGATTACATGATGGAACAGCTTGAAGAACTGGACCTCCCCACAAACTGCCCTCACGGCAGGCCCGTATACAAAAAATTCACATACTATGAGATAGAAAGAATGTTTAAAAGGATTACATGAGCGGTCATGATCAGCAGAAAATAATAATTATAACCGGACCTACGGCAACAGGCAAAAGCGCGCTGGCAGTTGAACTGGCCGAGCATTTCGAAGGAGAGATAATAAATTGCGATTCCATGCAGGTCTACCGTGGCATGGATATAGGTACAGCCAAACCTTCGCTGAATGAGCGGCACGGTATACCCCACTATATGATTGATGTTGTAAATCCTTCTGATGAATTTAACGCCTCCATGTACAGGCGAATGACAATACCGGTAATAGGCGACGTAGCTCAAAGGGGGAAACCGTGTTTTATCGTCGGGGGAACAGGCCTGTATATAAAGACGCTTCTGGGAGGACTTATCGACTGTCCGCCCGTTCCATCGAACATCAGGGAGAGATTGAGGGAGGAATGTGAAACGCACGGGGTCCCGTTTCTGCATGAAAGGCTCAAGACCCTTGACCCTGAATACGCGGACAAGATCAGCCCCAATGACAGGGTAAGGGTGCTGAGGGCGCTTGAAATCACGACGGTCGCAAACAGACCGCTCTCATCTCTTATCTCAGTTCATTCATTCGGGGAAAACCTCTTTGATCCACTGAAGATATGCCTGTTTCTGGAAAGGGAAGACCTCTATAAAAGGATCAATGAAAGGAGTGTCGCTATGCTTGGGTCAGGGTTGATTGAGGAGACCGAAAGGCTCTTAAAAGCAGGCTATTCTGTTGATTTGAAACCCATGAAATCAATAGGCTACAGGCACGCTGCCGAATACATTGATGGAATAAGGTCATACGAGGAAACGCTCGATCTCCTTCAGCGCGATACAAGACGATACGCCAAGAGACAGATCACCTGGTTCAAGGCGGATCCTGGAATGTGCTGGTTTCGGCCTGAAGAAAAGGAAAAAATCAGAAAAAAGATTGAAAATTTCATTTGACTCATCAGGATCATTTAAGTGATTATCATGTGCGACGAAAAAATAACACAACAGGAATATTTATATGTTTAATAAGATTGTTGCACTCGTAAAAAGTCCCGAAAACGTCATTCCCGCGCAGGCGGGAATCTATAACTGCATGAAATTACTGGATTCCGCGATCAAGTCGCGGAATGACAAATGGGAAATTTCGACTCTTTACGAGTTCATCAGGATTAATACATATCTTTTAAAGATTCTATTATACCTTCTGATTGCAGGTTCTGTTATCGCTGCCGCCGGATTATGCGAAGGAGCGGAAGAACCAGATGCAGACATCATTGCTATAGGCTCAGGAGTAGTCATAAATGAAAACCTGGCGTCAGCGAGAAACGATGCCATTTCGGACGCCCTGACAAAGGGTATGGAGGATTACCTCAAACATACGCTGGGCCTGCAGGTCATGGTGAACAATTTTGAGGTGATTATAAACGAGATAATCCCCAACTACAGAGAGGGAATTGTAAATTTCAACATCCTCTCGGAAAGCAGGTACAAAAACCGTTATAAAATACTCGCGAGCGTAAAGATCAATGAAAAACAGATGGAGGAGAAGCTGCGGGACTATGGTATTTTAATAATTGAAGGACTTCCTGTCAGGCTTCTGTTTCTTGTGTCCCAGAAGATTCACCCTGAAGAAGAGATCTTCTGGTGGAACGATCCCATTGCGAATAATCAGCTTTATATGACAGAATTGATCCTTCACAGGATCTTTCAGGAAAGGGGCATGAGACCGGTAAATCGCCTTTCGAGTGTGCCTGAGGATTACAGCGACGAAATAAGGCAGCTTTCTCTCACGCCGGAAGATATCAGCCAGTGGGGCAGGTTCTACTCTGCCAACGTGGTAATCTCAGGAAGGGTCGAAACAACGAGTGAAGGGGTAACAAGCTTGGAAATAAGTGCGATTGATGTTGAACGAGGCATGTTAATCGGCAGGCATTCCGAGACCCTCATTCCGGACGAACCTGTTGATGATATGAGCAAGACAGGGCAGTTGAATATTTATGAAAAGGCATTGAACAATGCTGTTAATGCCCTGACACCCTATATCGTAACGGCGTTTAAGGACGAGCAGTTGATCAAAAACACCTTTAAGATACGGCTCACCGGGCTTGATACCTTCAGACAGCTAAAGTTGTTCACTGAGTTTCTTGTGAGTGATGTGAAGGGCGTTGAGTCGGTTGTTCAGTCCAGGATCTCGGGAGATATTCTTACTATTGACGCGGAATTTACCGGCACTATCGATTTACTCATTACACGCATGAAGGAAAGCCTGAGATTTCCTTTTCCTGCGGATGTTCGAATAAGCGAAGAGGGCGTAATATCAGTAGGCCTGAAGAAGAGGATATTAAATGACAATCCCTAATCTTATCACAATGATAAGGATTATACTCACACCTGTCTTTGTGATATATCTCATAAACGACGATCTTGTCACAGGTCTGATAGTGTTGGCAATATGCGGCATAAGCGACGGCCTGGATGGATTTATCGCAAGGGTGTTTAATCAGAAAAGCAAGCTGGGGACCTTTCTTGACCCGCTTGCCGACAAGCTGATACTGGTATCCGCCTTTATCACCCTTTCGGTAAGGGGCTTTCTGCCTTCCTGGCTTACTGTAGTGGTTATAAGCCGTGATGTGATGATACTGCTGGGGATCATAATCATCTACCTGAACAACATTGCCCTTAATATAAGGCCTGCCGTGTCAAGCAAGATTACCACATGTTTTCAGTTTGCCACTCTGATACTTGTACTCCTGTCAAAGAATGAGTATTTTGCGCCGTATCAGGGATATTATCATTATATCTATTATGTTACCGCACTCTTTACCATCATCTCCTTTTTGCAGTATCTTTATCAGTGGTTAAAAATAATGGGAGATAAACAGGAAGAGCCGGCATAAATATTTTAACTTGCTTAGCCGGACTTTTCACGAGTGGTACAATTTCGATGATCTCGTAAAAGGTTAATCTTCTTTGTTTGTCATTCCCCGACTTGCCTGCCGGGTCGTAGCCTTGGCGTAGACTGGATCGGGGAATCCAGTGTTTTCAGTTGTTTATAGATTCCCGCCCTGTATCAAAGATGGGGCAGGCTCCAATCGCGGGAATGACAGAAAGTGCTAAAATCTGACTTTTTACGAGATCAACAATTTTTATTTGACATACTTTTATCGAATTGGTAATCAATTCAAATTCAACAGGCACGTAGCTCAGGGGGAGAGCACTACCCTGACACGGTAGGGGTCAAGAGTTCAAATCTCTTCGTGCCTACCATAAAAGATACAAAAGGCCGCTTCAAATAAGCGGCCTTTTTTTATCCTGATTCTCTAATCGGTTTTGTACTGTAAAATGTTCGGGATGTCTTAAAAATGCCTGCTTATTCCGTAAGACTGGCTGAATCAAGCCAGTCTTCCAGTCCGACATTCAGATAAAGGTTGTTTGCCTTTAATATATCGAGGAAATCCCAAGGGGCGCATTTCAGACGTTGACAGGTCTCCAGAAGGCTCAATTGACCACACTGGTATTGTCGAAGTAAACGCTCCTGTCTGTCAAGAGATAAGCCTTTTCTTACTACATCCCGGAGAAATGCCGATCTGTCAAGATTCAGATCTTTTACCACCTGGTCTATCTCATTTAAGAGGTCATCGGGTATTCTTATTGTTGTGGGCTTTGCCATTTTTTGCCTCCGCTATGGATAAAATCGATTCGGCAATAATCTCAGGAGAATATCTCCCGATCTTGCCGAGTTTTTCAATAGATTGCCGGGCTTTAGTAAAGTCTATTTCATTTAATTTATACAGATCAACAATGATCCTAGGTGTTATTATAAAGGGTATCTTAAGAAATCTCGCTGCTTTAACAGCCTTTCCATCATCAGTAGCGAATACCCTGCCCAGCGATTTAAGTGTTAATAGCAATGCGTCTCTCTCCCCTGGATGAAGAGAAAGAGGGATCTTCAATTCCTGGTCATCCGGCTGTTCAACCTTTAATAAACCTCTGGCAACAAGATCATGTATTAAGGAAGCATCAGTATATTTTTTTATAAGTTCCAGTGATGCGGTTTCATTGATTACAGATTGAGGAACGATAATTTTAAAACTGGAGCAAAAAGCCTCAAGAATTGCACATTTTGCCAGTAAAATTAATACAGTGCTGTCAGCAACAATTTCCTTCATATTCATGGAATCCCTGTGTAATCGATATGGCAATATCGTACACAACTTACAGGTCGGAGTCAACGAGTATGTTCAAGTAAGCAAAATAGAGGGAGAGTTGGGAAGGCAGCATGGAATGATAAACCCTTATTCACTATATAAGGAATAATTGAAAATGTTGAATAAAAATTATCCAATTACAAGGCGCAACTCCATTTTTAAGTGCGGTTCGCTTATGTTTCTGCCCAGCTTTTATACAATATTCCTTGATATAGTCAGGTTATTTTGCTACACAATTTTGGTGATTTCGTAAAAAGTTATAATTTACCGTTTGTCATTCCGCGACTTGATCGCGGAATCCACTGTTTTCAGGTAGTTATAGATTCCTCCGGCTTCAATCATGCCGGGGCAGGCTCCATCCGCCGGAATGACATATCTTTGACTTTTTACGAGAACATCAATTAAATTTTGTAACATAAATACCATAATTCAATTTCAATTTCATTCGGCACAAACATAACATGCATCCTGTAAAACACATTAAAAAACCATTCTAAGCCCTTCTTTATTTTTAAAATTTAAAGAAGGGATGCATCGCGTTATTATTCCGGGAGTATTTTTAAAAGAGTAACATTTTATTTTCACCCTGTGGAGGGATATCATGGGAGAACACCTTATTCTTGAACGCTATCAGTGGTTTGACAGGCAGGTTCGCGAAAATAAATACCCCAATGCCACGTCGCTTTCCAGACGTTTTGAGATATATTTAAAGACTTATTGAAGAGATAAAATCGGAGATAGAAAAAATGAAGGGAGTTTATTGAGACCTAAAATCTCAAATTTCAAATCTCAAATTTCAAATTTTTAACACAAGGAGGGGAAAATGACCTATTCGAGATTCGAGGAATTGCCTGTGTGGCAGGAGGCCATAAAGCTTGTTGACAAAGCATATGACATGACCGAATCAAGGGAATGGAAGGGCAGCAGGAGTCTGAGGGATCAGCTTGAGAGGGCGGCGCTGTCCGTTTCAAACAACATAGCCGAGGGATTCGAGCGGGGCACAACTAATGAGCTTCTTGCGTTTCTGTATATTGCCCGCGGATCGGCAGGAGAAGTTCGATCCATGCTCTGTTTTTTAGAAAGGCGCGAAGGGTTTACACATTTCAAATCTCAAATTTTAAATTTAAAATCTATTGCCGAAAGCTGCTCCCGGCAGTTGAGAGCATGGGCGGATAATCTCCAGAACTCGGACATAAAAGGACAGAGGCACCTTAATGAAAAGACAAGGGCAGTATATAATCAGCAAAAAGGAGCGGATGATTTTAATAAGGATC
>CAZJOB010000129.1:0-9096 GCA_964547435.1 uncultured Desulfatiglans sp.
AGCATTCTGCGTAGGCGGCTGTGTCTCTAGTGAGCGCGGCGAACGGGTGGTAACCCGTATTTTGATTTTTTAATCAATATAATAATTTCAACCACTTAACATTGTCATTCTGAGCGAAGCGAAGAATCTCTCATGAATCTGTTAATCTGAATGGTGTGCTCCGGTATGTGACCGGGCATAAAATAGAGACCCTTCGCTTTGCTCAGGGTGACAGGCATCTGGCATGGCGGTAGATACTTGCCTGGCAATTTTCTCAATGAAGCTTCCCACCGCAAGCGGTGGGGCATCAAGCAGAATTGCGCCATAGCCTACCCGCCTTCGCTCTAAAGAGCTTCGGCGCGGTTCACCTTGCCATCTTGTCGAGCCGTAACATTTGGTGAAGGCTGATCATCCCTGCGACAAGCCGCAGGGTATTCTGGCGAAGGCGAATAAAACAGGGCATTAATCCTTTTAGAAATTCAGATTGTCCCTATAAACAGAATTAACATTGATATGACTGACAGAATATGGGATGCTGCCAAAGTTGGGTGATCATAGACTATAAAGGATTAATAAATGACTGTTAAACCATGGAAACTGATTTCAACCAGAAAAGACAACTCCTTCAGGATATTTGATCTTCGTGTTGACCGTGCCCTTTCACCCCGGACAAATATCGAGCATGATTTTTACGTATTTGAGTCTCCTGACTGGGTAAATGTGATCCCTGTTACAAAGGACAACAATATTATACTCATAAGGCAGTTCAGACACGGAACCAGGGAGATCACTCTGGAGATACCGGGCGGCATCCTTGAACCCGAAGATTCACCTGAGGAGGGCGCAAGAAGGGAACTGATGGAAGAGACAGGGTATAGCGCATCGGAAATGATCTATATGGGAATGGTCCATGGCAATCCCGCCTTTTTAAATAACCGCTGTCATACCTACCTGGCGCTTAATGTCTATCCATCCGGCCCTCAGATGCCCGATGAAAAAGAGGATATTGAGATATTGATAAGACCCCTTGATGAAATCCCGGGACTAATAAGAGAGGGTAAAATAACCCATTCACTGGTTCTTGCCGCTTTCTACAGGTATTATATGGAGTATTCGCCTTTAAACGGTCTGAAAGAGCATTAATCAGACTTAGCTCTGATGCAGGAGGGTGAGAAGATAGGAAGATAAGAAGTTGAGAAGATAAGAGGATAAGAAGATGAGAGGATAATCTGGGGCGTTCTAATCTTGTTGGTTTCGTAAAAAGTCAGATTTAGGTTTTTTTGTCATTCCCGCGAAGGCGGGAATCTATATGTACCTGAAAACACTGGATTCCGGAATCAAGTTCCGGAATGACAAACCAGAGAAACCGACTTCCAACGAGATCAAAACATATCTCGTTTCTCAAATGTTGCCGCGAAGCGGTATAAATAAGCTTTTTACGAGTGCAACAATTTTCTGTCTTTGCTAAACTTCTCAACTTCTAAACTTCTCAACTTCTGCCTTGCCCTGCGCCTTATACCTTATACCTTGTACCTTTCCTTTAACACCCATCATTCAGCTTATCGATAAGATCCAGGCCAAATGTCAGGGGAAAGCCGAGAACAATAACCACTCCAGCGAGAGATATACCGGCGCCGATACTCCAGACCTGCCCCATATAACCCAGTGCGGTCGGCAACAGTCCACCCCCAATGATAAAGGCTGTTGGAGTTGCCCAGGAGGTTGCAAGGCTTCGGTAGTCGGGCTGCACTATTCTGGCAAGGGCGGAGAAACCTGCCGGAAAATAACAGGCAATAAACGCCGGCTGAAGGAATACCATCACCTTAAGCCATGGACCGGACAACAGACCGAGCAAAATGGTGATTATCCCCGAGATCGCTAGAAACAGGCCAATGGCCTTTTTTTCGCCGATCCTGTCCATTATCCAGCCCCCGAAAAAGGTCATGAAAAGGGCTGATATCTGTGAGATTCCAATCAGAGTGTTTGCTGTTTCAGCGACTATCCCTTTTTCTGTCACAAGATACATGGGCAGCATGGCATACACTCCCACCTGTCCTCCCATACCCAGGGCGAACAGTACGATCATGATCCAGAATGACCTCTTTGAAAGGATATGTCCTGCCAGGGATATTCTTGGCGCGTCTCCGGGAAAATCTCCCAGCCTTGCCACTGTAAAAAACAGAACCGCGATAATTAAGGTTAAGACCGCAATAGATCCCATAAGCGCCTGCCAGGAGAAGAATGAAAGAAAAAATACAGCCAGCAGGGGAGCCAGAATAAGGCTTGAGGGCGGGGCCATCTGCTGGACCGCGAGGGCCTTGCCCCAGTCCGGCCTGCTGACCATGGCCGTAATAACCGCTGTTACCGAAGGAAGATTAAAGCCCGCGGCTATTCCAAGGACAAACATGGCGGCGCGGATTGTCGCAAGGGATGTCATAAACACACATATAAAAAGTGCGATAGATACTCCGCAAAGCGACAGGGTAAGCGTTCCCCTGTGATTGATTCTTGATGATACGAAACCTGAAGAGAGCGCCCCGATGAAAAGTCCGAAGGAGCTTACAAGAAATATGGAGCCTGCCTGGCCGGGACTGATATGCAGGCCTGAACTGATAACAGGCAGCAGAGGAGCAAAAATAAAACGGCTGATAAAGGATAGAAAAAATACCAGGGTCAAAAAGAGTATATTCCAGAACATGGATTGAAATGTCTCAGGTACCGGACAGGTTTTGATCGACATATTGCCTCCATCAATTTTTTGTCTACTATAAACATATATCATTCAATTTACAAGGGTGGACAAGATAGGTTGTAATTATATCAACAGTCATCTATTATTGTACAATGCTGCGGATAGGAAACATAGAACTTGAAAACCCTATTGTTATGGCGCCCATGGCGGGGGTTACAAACCTGCCCTTTCGCCTCACTGTAAAGGCCCTGGGCGCCGGACTTGTATATACCGAGATGGTGAGCTCAATGGGCATTGTCCTTGGAAAACAAAAGACCCTTGATTACATAAGGAGTGATGCGCGGGAAAAACCCCTTGCAGTGCAGATATTCGGGGCTGAACCCGGTGTTATGGCAAACGCCGCTCAAATAGCAGTTGAAAGGGGTGCGGATATTGTTGACATCAATATGGGCTGCCCGGTTAAAAAGGTTGCAAAGACAGGCGCGGGCGCCTCATTATTAAAGGACCTGAAAAGGGCCGAAGAGATTATTTCTGCCGTTCGCCTGTCCTGCACAGCGCCCCTCACTGTAAAGATCAGGACCGGCTGGTCCGCTGATAAAAATGTGGCCTGTGAAGCGGCGCGTATCATTGAAGGCTGCGGCGCGGACGCGGTGACGGTTCATGCGAGATACGCGGCCCAGGGATATTCGGGAAAGGCGGACTGGGACTGGATCAGAAAGGTGAAAGAGGCGGTAAAGATTGCGGTTATTGGAAACGGTGATATACTAGAACCCCAAGATGCTGAAAACATGATGAAAAATACCGGCTGCGACGGAGTAATGATAGGACGGGCTGCTGTAAAGAATCCATGGATTTTCAGACAGATATTGCAGATGAAACAGGGCGTGCCCGTTCAGGAACCGGATCTTAATGAACGAAAATCTTTGATAATGGAACACTATATCCTTTTATCCCGAACAATGGGTGAATACCGCGCGGCCATGCACATGCGGGGACTTCTTCTCCGCTATACAAAGGGGCTTCCTTTAAGCAGCAGATTCAGGGGCAGGTTTTCCGGCATAAAGGACTTTAGCGCGTTAAAAAACGTAATGGATGACTATTTTTCTTTTCTGGAGGCTAGAGAAACTTGAAGGTAAGGCTTGCAAGGACAGCGGGTTTTTGTATGGGAGTGCGCCGGGCCATGGAAATGGTGCTTGAGGAGGCGAACAGGCATGGAGGAACGATCTATACCTACGGCCCTCTGATTCACAATAAACAGGTGCTTGAACTCCTTGAATCAAAAAACGTAAAAGCGATAGAAAATATAACAGGTCTTAACAGCGGAACCCTGGTGATAAGGGCGCATGGGATTCCTCCTGGTGAGAGAAATCTGCTCAAATCATCCGGTCTCAGGATAATAGACGCCACCTGTCCACGTGTGGCAAAGGTGCAGGCAATAATCAGGTATCACGCCAAAAAGGGGTATATACCGGTCATTGTGGGAGATAAAGATCACGCGGAGGTTATAGGACTGAAGGGATATGGCGGGGACAAGGCCCGTGTGATAGGCGATATCGATGAATTGTGGGATCTGCCGGATTCTGCAAGGTTGTGCCTGGTGGCCCAGACAACACAAAGTGAGGACTTGTACGCTGAGATATGTGATCTTGTGAGGATAAAATATCCCAATGCCCTCATATTTAACACTATATGCGAGGCAACCGGTGAAAGGCAGGCAGAGGTGAAATCACTGGCGGGAAATGTGGATGGAATGGTGGTCGTGGGGGGGCGCCACAGCGGCAACACACGAAGGCTCGCGCAGATATCCGAAGAGACCGGAACCCCTACTTTTCATATTGAAACGGAAAAGGAACTGAAGAAGGAAGATTTTTCCTCCATGGAGACAGTCGGCATTACGGCCGGCGCGTCCACACCCAACTGGATGATAAAGAATGTGGTCAAGGAACTGGAAACAATCCAGGGAAGAGGAGAGACTATTATTGAAAGATGGCTGAAAAAGGGATTCAAATTCCTGCGCTTAAGCAATCTTCTGGTATCACTGGGCGCCTTTTCACTGTCGTATGCTGCGGCAGTCCTTTCACAAAGAAAGCCGGACATCTCTTACCCCCTTATCGCGTTCCTTTACATATACGCGATACATGTCCTGTACCGGTTTCTGGATAAGGGCGCCAGCACCTATAATGATCCTGAACGTGCGGGCTTCTATAAAAGACACAAGAATTTTCTGGTCTTCACCAGCGTGTTAGCCGGTGTATCCGCCCTTGTCATCTCATATTACCAGGGCATGACTGTTTTTCTGATAATGACATGCCTTACCCTGCTGGGAATATTATACAGCATTCCCATTGTGCCCATGAGCCTCAGACATGTCTGGCGTTACGCCAAGATCAAGGATATTCCCGGATCAAAGACCCTTCTGGAGGCCCTTGCCTGGGCCATTGTAATAACCCTCCTGCCCGCCATGGCGATTTCCGGCCTGTCATGGGGCGCCGTGGTCATCACATTTATCATAGTCTTTTCAATGGCATTTGTGCGCACAGCCTTTTTTGATGTCTTCCAGGTGCAGGGAGACCTCATCGTGGGGGTTGAGACCCTGCCGATCTCTCTAGGTGAAAAGAGGACTATAACCTTGCTCAAATGGATAATCGTTATTGCCGCGGCCATACTTGTTATCGCCCCTTTCTTTGGTCTGGTCAGCCTCTTCTCACTGATGCTGATAATAAGTCTTTTTACCCTTGCAATGACCTTTAATGCCTATGAGAACAGGCGTATATATCCAGGGCCCCTGCTGGAACTGCTGGTGGAAGGGAACCTTTTTCTGGCGGGTCTGCTTGCCCTGTTCTGGCAAATGATTCTATGACCGTGGTAAGCGTAATTATTCCGACCTATAACAGGGCTGAAAAGGTGATCAGGGCAATCTCTTCGGTGCTCAGTCAAACCTTCAGGGATTTCGAGATAATAGTAGTGGATGATGGTTCTGATGATCATACAGGCAAAAACCTGTCAAAATTTGAGAATAAGATTATCCTTGTAAATCATATAAAAAACAGGGGTGTTTCAGCGGCAAGAAACACTGGGATTGCAAAGGCAAAGGGGGAATTTATAGCGTTCCTTGATTCGGATGATTACTGGATTCCGGAGAAACTGGAGGTTCAGGCAGCTTTCTTTAAAGAAAATCCTTCCGCGGTTGCCTGCCAGACAGAGGAGATATGGATAAGAAAGGGAAAAAGGGTAAACCCCATGAACCGGCATCGAAAGCCCTCAGGGGACATCTTTGAACCATCTCTGAAACTGTGCCTCGTAAGCCCTTCCGCGGTTATGCTCAGGCGATCACTGCTGAATGAGGTGGGGCTTTTTAATGAAGATTATCCCGTATGCGAGGACTATGATCTCTGGCTGAGGATCAGCAGAAAATACCCGGTTTACCTCATAAAAGACGCCCTGATCGTAAAGGAGGGAGGTCACCCGGATCAGCTATCCGCGAGTCTTAAGGGAATGGATAAATACAGGATAGATTCCATGGTAAAACTCCTTGAGGAAGGCGGGCTGAATGGAAAGCAGACAGCCGCTGTGATCAGAGAGATTGCAACAAAATGCGGAATCTATGGGGAAGGGTGTTTGAAGAGAGAAAAAACAGAAGAAGGGAATTATTATCTCTCATTGCCGGATAAGATAAAAATAAGGGCAAATTTCAATCATACCCTGCTGTAGGTGTAACAGAGGTTAATTGAAATTTGCAGACAGAGAAAGAATTTGGGAAACACGGAAACAGATTATATCATAACCCCTTCCATGAGGGCATCTCTGAATGATGGCAAGTCACAGGCCTCCATGCTGGGATTCGGCGAGTCATATCTGGGGGCCTTTGGCATCTTTCTTAAGGCCACAACCCTGCAGGTCGGGCTTCTTGCCACACTTCCCCAGCTTCTGGGGTCTGTCATGCAATGGGCGGGCGCCATAAACATGGACAGGCTTCGAAGCAGAAGAAAGGCTGTATCGGTTGGCGCCTATATTCAGGGGTTGACCTTTATTCCCATGGCGTTTTTACCCTTTCTGTTCAATCAGGGCAATCTGGCGATCCCTTTTCTGCTTCTGCTGCTGATGGTTTACCACGGAGCCAATGGCGCAGTTATTCCGGCATGGAACAGCCTTATCGGGGATCTTGTGCCTAACAGGACAAGGGGCCGGTTTTTCGGACAGCGCAACATGCTTACGGGATTGAGCACCTTTATAGGCATTGTTCTCGGGGGGCTGACGCTGGATTATTTCAACAGGCAGGGCATGGGAGGAACAGGCTATTTTATTATCTTTCTTGCAGCCTTTATTGCCAGGTCCAATTCGGTACGCTGGCTCATGAGATATGATGATCCCGATTTTTCCATCTCACAGGATCAGGTCTTCTCCTTCAGGCAGTTTATTAAGAGATCACCATATTCAAATTTTGCCAAGTTTGTATTTTTTGTTGGAATTATCAACCTTGGAGTGGCCTTTTCATCACCCTATTTTGCCCTCTATATGCTCAGGGATCTTCAGTTTACATACATCGAGTTCACGATCGTTACTGCAGTAAGCACTGTAACGCAGTTCCTCACCTTCAGATACTGGGGGAATCTGAGTGACCGGTTCGGCAATAAGAAGATCCTGAATCTATGCGGATGGGGGATCGCCATTGTCCCCATATTATGGCTTTTTTCTTCAAATATTTTCTATCTCATGCTTATCCAGGTATATGGAGGACTAACCTGGTCCGGTTTCAGCCTGGCAACTTCCAATTTCCTGTTTGATGCTGTGACTCCTCCCAAAAGGGCCAGGTGTGTCGCCTATCAGGGGCTTGTCAACGGCGTTTTTATCTTTCTGGGCTCTTTAATGGGCGGATATGCTGCCGGTCATCTTCCTAAAAGCATTCCGCTGGGATTTTTTGCCTGGGAACCGGCCTTTATCCTGCCTGTCGTGTTTCTGATTTCAGGCTTTATACGGCTTGTAGCCGCTATCATATTCCTTAAAAAATTCAGAGAGGTCAGACCGGTTGAGCCTATCGGCCATGGCGAACTGATATTCAGGGTCAGCCACATCAGGCCTATAGCGGGCGCAACCTTCAGCCTGATGACCGGACTGTTTCAGGAACACAGGCAAGGAGAGAGGGATAAAAATGACAGGAAAAACAGGGACACCTAAAGAACAAACCTGTGAATCCCTGGTTCAAGAGGTCTGGCAGCATTTGTATATGTTTGAATTGTCATAGATCTCTATCTTTTCCCTTGCTTTTTCAATCCATTAGTCTTAGATCTAACCCACTTAGGAGGTCAATACATGAGCAGCGCGAATAACACCAACATTACCCCCCGGTCAGATGTCTTTAATTATGCCTTTTATATGGGCTCTGAGATGCTCTTTCTTATGATGCCTATGACATTCATGAACATATTTCTTACGGACAATTTACTGATAAGCGCCTCGCTTATCGGGATTGTGTTCTTTGTCGCCCGTGTTCTTGATGTTATAGCCGGGCTTGTGTCCGGCGGCATCATTCAGAAAACAAGGGAAAAAGGAGTATATTACAGCAAATGGATAACTGCTACCCGCTGGTTAATCGGCTGCGGCGTAATCTTAATGTTCGCAGACACATCGGCTATGCCGCTTCCTGTCAAACTGGTTATTGTGTTTATTGCCTATTGCATGATCAATCTTTCTATGAACTTTATTCAGACATCCCAGTTCAATGTCCTTGCAGTCATGGGCGGCATATCCCTTGAAAAAAGGAACAACCTGGCCTTCAGGGGCACACAGGGTGTTACCATTGCATCACTTATCTTCAGTTTAACCAGTGTTCCCATAATTGATAAAGTGCTTACTCCTGTAATCGGCAGCAATTATGCATACCTGGTCATGGGTATAGTCTGTGTTCTTCCCTATATGTTTGGGTGTCATTTCCTTGCCAATTCTGCCAGAAAATATGAAAAGGCCTCCCCGGTCAGTGTCGGCCCAAAAATCACGGCTTTTGATATGATCAAATCAGTGCTGACAAATGATCAACTGCTTATCCTGATCCTGGTAATGTCTGCCTCTTACATCGCCCAGTACACAGTAATGACGGTTGCGGTCCATTATTTCACCTATGTGCTGGGCAACCGCATGTTAATGACTCTCTCTATGACAATCGGTACTTTTGTTGGTGTTGGGGGAGCATTTATAGGACCGAAAATCGGCGTTATGCTAGGCAAAAAATATGCTATGGTTGTAGGCATGCTATGCCAGTGCCTGGCGCTGGTCCTTGTCTACTTTTTTGCGCGCACATCTGTTGTCGCCTATATCGTTTTATACAGTCTATTCTCCTTAACAATGTACATCTATTTTAGTTTTAATGCCAATTATACAATAGATACCGGCGAGTACCATTTACATAAGACAGGCAAGGACAACCGCTC
>CAZJOB010000130.1:0-993 GCA_964547435.1 uncultured Desulfatiglans sp.
ATTCCCGCCTTCGCGGGAATGACGCCCTGAGCTATTCTCGGACAGCCTCCTAGTACACAAATTTTATGGTACTCTATGGTAACTATTGAAAAAATAAGGAGAGACAAATGTCAGCTAAAACTGAAGTCACAAGATCAGGCATCACATTCGGGTCAGCACTGGCTATTGCTATTTCATGGTCAATGAACAAGTCTATCCTGTGGGCGATTATTCACGGGATTTTTTCATGGCTGTATGTGATCTATTATTTTCTCAGGTATCATCATGGATGAGAGGGTGCGATATATAGATCATCAAAGGCATCTCTCATCTCCCTGCTATGGAGAGCTGGTTTTCTGTAACAATTAAGCTTGACGAACTCGTAAAAAGTCGCAGAAACGTCATTCCCGCGCAGGCGGGAATCTATAAGTCCTTGAAAAAACTGGATTCCCGCCCCCGTATCAAGTACGGGGCAGGCTCCAATCGCAGGAATGACAGAAAAAGCTGAAATTTGACTTCCAAGAAAGTCAAAAGCAGCTTGGTTTCGCATAGGTCTCAGCGAAGATGTATAATTTAGTTTTATAAGTTCATCAACCCTTCCCTGCTTCCATTTGAAAATGAGGACCAACTCCTCCCTTTGGAAAAGGGAGGTCGGGTGGGATTTTGCCTTTTCATCAATCGAGCTTTTATTCTGCATGGTGCGGGCGCCACCTTCGTTAAATCCCCCTGCCCCCTTTTCCAAAGGGGGAAGAAGGGGCAATTTTCCAAAGGGGGAAAAGATAGCCCCTTCCAATGAAGTCATCGACTTCGTTGAAAGGCCGCAGGGTAAATATTGGTGTGTAACCGTGGGGGCCTATGCCTGACCCTACAATTTGTTGGGTATATTGATTTTTTTGAAGATCGTGCAGCACAAAAGAGGGGCCGGGGCTCTTCTGGAATGACCGGACTCGTTTCAGTGAGACCTTGATGCATGTAACTCGATGCCAGGGCGTGCAGCATGACTAGGAGGCTGTC
>CAZJOB010000130.1:1003-9067 GCA_964547435.1 uncultured Desulfatiglans sp.
AAGCCTTTTTGCCTTAGCTATGCATGAAGGCGGGAACCTGTAAGTTTCTGAAAAGACTGGATTCCCGCCTACGCGGGAATAACGATTTCGAGAATTTTTTACAAGTTCAACAATAATGATTTAAAGACAAAACTGATTGCCCCTTTCATAACTTTCTTACCAACCTTGTAGAGTCCTCGCTTCGCAACTCCAGATCCGCGACCCGAAGCTGGACCCTCTCATAACCGTTCCAGCGGTTTATCTCGGGGGTGTAAACCATGTTTATGATCCTTCCTGAAACAGGGTGAAAGCTCCCCATGCCGAATCCAATGGCGTCACAGACTGTCTGACCCTGTCTGACTCTAAATTTGAGGTGTTTTCCGCCCACGATTCTTGAGTCAACAACCTCCAGGCTGCCTGAGTAGAGCAAGGGTTCGGGATTGCCTGCCCCGAATGGTTCAAGTGATCTCATATCCATAACTGTTTCATATGAAAGATCGTTAAGAGTTATCTCACTGTCTATATTCACGGCCGGAACAAGGTCTGCCTCTTTCAGCTTGTCCCGGGCTATTGATTCCAGTCCTTCCGCCAGTCTTTGAATATTTTCCGACTTAAGGGTGCACCCGGCCGCGTGATAGTGTCCTCCGAATTTTACAAAAAGGTGACCTAGGGCTGACATGGATTTGTGAAGATTAAAACCGTCGATGCTTCTTCCGGAACCCACAGCAATGCCGTCCCTGATTGTCAATAAAAGTGTGGGCCTGTGATATTTTTCCAGAAGCCTTGAAGCTACAATGCCAAGCACCCCGATATGCCAGCCCGGTTTCGATAGCACGATTGTCCTTTTTGCTTCAAGGTCAAGTTCCGGCAGCATGGTCTCTTCTATCTGATCGAAGATCATGCCCTCTATCCGCTGTCGTTCGCTGTTCATGCTGTTCAGAGACCCTGCCGCGTCCCTTGCAATGGCGTCGCTTTTGGTTATAAGGGCGGTCAGGCCCGAATAGCTGTCACCGATTCTGCCGGGAGCGTTCAGCCTGGGAGAGAGCTTGAACGCCAGATCCCCGGATGTGAGGGTTGAATTGTCCACTCCCGAAATCTCCTTGATCGCCCTGATGCCGGGCCATCTTGAATTTTTCATCACCTCCATGCCCGATAAGACCATAATCCTGTTATGATCTATAAGAGGAACCATGTCCGCTACTGTGCCTAAGGCCACAAGATCCAGATAATTTTTAAGATCAGGCTCAAGGCATTTTTCAAACCATCCGATCTCCCTCATGCGCGCCCTGATGCCTGCAACCAGAAAAAAGGCCACTCCAACCCCGGCAAGCGCCCTGAATGGAAAAGATGAATCCTGCCGGTTGGGGTTGATCACGGGACAGATTGGTTCAAAATCATCAGACACCTGGTGGTGATCAGTTACAACCACCCTGACACCCATGGAGAGCGCCTGTTCGATCTCCTTTTGGTTGGAGATTCCGCAGTCCACGGTGATGATAAGCTTTACCCCCCTTTGTGCAAGTTTCTCTATGGCGAAGGAGTTGAGGCTGTATCCTTCATTTATTCTGTCCGGGATATAGTAGGATACAGGGATCCCGAGGTCTGAAAAAAAATTGAACAGCAACGCGGTGGAGGTCAGGCCGTCTGCGTCATAGTCGCCATAAACAGCTATATGTTCCTGATTTTTTATTGTGCGGATTATGAGATCCACGGCCCGGTCCATATCCTTTAAAAGCATGGGATTTGCGAGATCTGACAGCCGGGGCGCGAGAAAGGCGGTTGCGGTCTCTTTTGTCGTTATCCCGCGGTTTATCAGCAGTTGCGCCTTCAGTGAGGATATGCCTGTTTCATAGGCCAGCCGGGGAGAATGACTGGAAGGAGGAAAAATTCTCCAGATTTTATCTGCCATCCCTTTTACCTGGAAGGGGCTTCTAATAAGGATAAGACCTTTTTTATGTCTGCCGGGGTGTCTACTTCAACAGAATTTGACAGGGCATCGACAACCATAATCTTGTAGCCATGTTCAAGCGCCCTCAACTGTTCCAGTTTTTCGGCCGCCTCAAGCCTTCCTGAAGGAAGATGAGTGAATTCAAGAATAAAATCTTTTGTGTAGGCATACAATCCCAGGTGCTTGTAATATTCACGGTCTGTTCCTGTCTCCCTGTAGAATGGGATGGGATATCTGGAAAAATAGATGGCAAACCCCATATTATCGGTAACCACCTTGACGATATTGCTGTTCTCAATCTCTTCTTTTGTCTTTATCCGGTACTTCAGAGTGCTCATGGGTATGCTGCTGTCTTCAATAAGAGGCTTTACCATGGCTGATATTATCTCTGGTTCAAAAACAGGCTGATCTCCCTGAATATTGACTATCAGGTCGCCGGAGGCAAGACCCAGTTTCTGCACCGCTTCTGCAATGCGGTCCGTGCCCGACTGATGTTCGCTGCCGGTCATTACGGCCTTTCCTCCAAAGCCCTCCACGCAATTCAGTATCCTTTCGTCATCCGTCGCCACATACACATCGGATATATCGGGACAGGCGCAGGCGCACTGATAAGCGCGCTGAATCATGGGTTTGCCTGCGATAAGCGCCAGAGGTTTTCCCGGAAACCTGGAGGAGCCGTACCGGGAGGGGATGAAGGCTATTATGGACATGGGGATTTTTGAACTCCTTTTCGATAAAAATCTGTACCCCTCAATAAATGAGTAAATTACAGGTTGATGAATTGGTTTAAGGTATACGGTTCAAGGTTCAGGGTTTCTAGCTCGGGCCCTTGTACCCTAGACCTTAAACCCTGTACCGGGTGATTATGGCTTTATTTCTGTAAAAACCTCAATAGCCCAGGTCGACTGAGAGGTCCGATTAATCCTCCCAGTACGTCGCACAGGCATTATCCGATTCCCATGCGGTCACCCTGCTCACCCTGATTCTGTCGTCATTAATGACCTTTTCCAGGGATTCATAGATGTACCGGGCAATGTTTTCGGATGAGGGGTTTTCTTTTTGAAAATATTCCAGATCATTCAGAAACCTGTGGTCAAGTTCCTCGATGATCTCCTTTGACTTATTCTTTATCACTGTGAAATCAACCAGAAGGCCATCATCACCGAGGTCTTTACCTCTTATATAAACCTCAATCTTCCAGTTATGGCCATGAAGATTTTCACATTTGCCTTTATAGTTTCTCAACTGGTGGGCTGCACCGAATTGAGTAATTGTTTTCAGTTCATACATGTTTCTACCCCGGTTTCCCGCATTCACTGCACCTGCCGTTTATAATTATGCCTGTGCATGCGCCGTCAGAGCAGAGGACCCTGTTTTCAAGGTCAAAGCCGCTGTCATCCGGCGTTGTTTCTTCATGTTCCGGCTGAAGGTTCACCCCGCAATTGATGCAGTATCGGCTCTCTTCAGGCGTCATCTCCCCGCAATCCGGACACTCTTTGCCGGGAATCTCCCTGCCGCAGTCTGGACATTTAATATTCATTTTTCCACTCTTTTTAGAGGTCATCGTATGATAAATCTAATAATACATTGAACATGGTTCTGTCAACAGATATGCTTTATCACTCTTTAAGCAATTCACTTAATCAAAAAAAGATGATATATTTAAAAGCCATTTTATACGGGTAAATAAAGAAATGAACATTTTCAGTCTGTTGGGACTTCGGGCCCGCATTTACACAATTATTACCACGCTTGTATTGATTACCTTTTCAGGCGGGATGGTTATGGTGTGGTACACCTATCGCATCGAAGGTATGTTCGGCAATATTATAGACAAAAATATCACGGCATTTCAGGTAGTTGAAGAGCTTGAAACCGCTCTGTTGAACCAGGAGGGATTTGTGACCTATTTCCTGCTTGACTCCGATCCTGACTGGCTGAGGCAACTGGGAGAATACAGACAGCTTTTCAGGGAAAGGCTGGAAGATGCCGGCGAGTTTACCGAAACATCCGATCAGAAGAAAACCCTAAAAGATCTTGAGTCGGAATATAACAAATATATTGAAATAAAAGACAGGGTTATTGAAAGCAACAGGGATTCAGACATTGCCAATGACACCGGCCTTCACAAAATCGCCCGGGCCCAGTTTTTTAGAAGCCTTGATCTTTGTGAAAACTTCAAGAACCTCTATGTACACGGCATTGTAAACCTCAGAAACAAGAGCCTGGTCCAGGCCATAAACCTCAGAATCATAGCAGTCACAGCCATTATCTGTGTGGTCCTTCTCGGGACAATACTCATCTTTGTGCTTGTAAAACAGGTGCTTGAGCCGGTGCGTCTTCTGGTGAAGCTGGCGGACCGGGAAAAGAATTCACCGGACGCCCCCAATGAGGTAAAGGCCCTGAGCAAGAGCGTGCGAAGGCTCATCAATGATATTGACCAGACCAGTCAGGAACTGGATAAGAGCCGTGAAACCCTGCTGCAGGCTGAGAAGATGGCCATGGTTGGAAAACTGGCTGGCGGAGTCGCACACAGCATCAGGAATCCTCTTACCTCAGTAAAGATGAGGCTGTTTTCAATGGGCAGGGCAATGGCGATGCCGCCGGCCCAGAAGGAGGACTTTGATGTTATTTCAGAGGAAATCAACCACATTGAAGCGATAATTCGAAATTTTCTGGAATTTTCAAGGCCCCCCAGGTTAAAGGTGCAGATGATCAGTCCGTCGGAAGTAGTCGATCTTATCCTCCATCTATTGAGATACCGCCTTGAGTCAGGCGACCTTACTGTTGTTGTTCACCGGAAAAAACCTCTGCCTCAGATTCAGATTGATCCGGAACAGATCAGGGAGGTCCTGGTGAGTCTTATAATTAACGCCTGTGAGGCCATGGGCAATTGCGGACAAATTGATATCTATGAAGAGGAAGGCAGGGTTAAGGACATGGGGGATGTTGTGTTTATCCGGCTGGCGGATAATGGCCCTGGGATTCCCAATCCCATAAAGGAAAAGATTTTTCAGCCGTTTTTTACCACAAAGGAGGAGGGCACAGGTCTGGGACTGGCAATAGCGGAACGAATAATAAAAAAACACAGGGGAAGTCTTCGTGTTGAATCAAGGGAAGGAAAAGGGACCACATTTATTATTACCCTTTTAAGATGAGGTAAAAGGCCGGTGAGCAGCATACTGATAATTGATGATGATGACCAACTGCGCAGGAGTTTTGAAAAACTTCTGACCGAAGAGGATTACAGGGTTTTCTGCGCCGCGTCGGGCGAGGCGGGAATAAAACGCGTAAAGGAAGACCATCCGGATGTAGTTGTCCTTGACATGCGGCTTCCCGGCATGAACGGGCTGGAGGTCTTTAAGAATATCAACCGCATAAATGCCAAACTGCCTGTTATAATAATGACCGCCTATGGCACGACCGAGACGGCTATTGAGGCGACCAAGCTCGGGGCCTTTGATTACATTCTCAAGCCTTTTGACATTCCGGACATGCTCAGCACCATTAAAAAGGCCATGGAATCCGCCCGTTTCATGAGCCTGCCTGTCAACATGAACGCACTGCCCGAGAAGGTTGTCGGTGAGGCCATCATAGGCAGAAGCGGGGTCATGCAGGATGTGTACAAGGCAATAGGACGTGTTTCCCCCACGGACGCCACGGTACTGATAAGGGGTGAATCCGGCACAGGAAAGGAACTGGTGGCCCGGGCTATTTATCAGCACAGCCGAAGATCAGATAAGCCTTTTCTTGTAATAAACTGTGTTGCCATACCCGAAAACCTGCTGGAGAGCGAGCTTTTCGGCTATGAAAAGGGGGCCTTTACAGGGGCAACGCACCGTCGTGTGGGCAAGGTGGAGCAGGCGAATCACGGCACGATATTTCTTGATGAAATCGGAGATATGCCTCAGGGCATACAGGCCAAGATACTCAGGCTTTTACAGGAAAGGAGTATAGAGCGGCTTGGCGGAAGGGAAACCATTCCCGTGGATGTGCGCATAATTGCCGCCACAAACAGGGATCTCGAGGCGGCCCTGGCAGCCGGAAGATTCAGAGAGGATCTCTATTTTCGCCTGAAGGTTGTGACCATAGGACTTCCCCTGCTGAACAGGCGGACCGAAGACATACCGCTACTGATAGACTATTTTCTGCCCAGGTTTGCCGCAGATCTGGGGGTAAACAACCCCGGCATAACCGATGAGGCGAAGAGGTCTCTGATCAGCTATCCCTGGCCGGGAAACGTCAGGGAACTGGCCAATACACTCCAGAAGGCCCTGATATTCAATCGCGGCGTGCCGATAGACACTGATGATATCAAACAGGCAATCAGCGGAAGGGCATCAGTAAATGCTGATCCTGAAGAGGGCCTCAACCGGGAGATTATTAACTGGATAAGGGAAAGACTTTTGATATCGGAAGACCGTGACGATCTCTTTGACTGGTGTATGGATCATTTCGCGGGCATACTCATAAAAGAGGCGCTGAATCTTACGGGCGGAAACAGATCAAAGGCCGCCAAGCTGCTCGGACTTTCAAGACCCACCCTCCATTCAAGAATCGAGAAATACGGCATTACCCTGGAGACATCGGTAAAAGAAGAGTGATTCACGCCCTTTACATGATGTAAAAAAAGTCGACAAAAAAGGGCATGAAAAATTTATCCTTCTTATGTCTGTAGCCGGAATAGTTCAAAATAAACAATGAGTTATAGAGCAGGACCGGCGTCTTGCCCTCTGGCACATTAGTTGCTCCTCTCTTAGAATAAGGAATTTAATTTCATAGATTTCAGGGCGGCAATGAGAAGATTCAGGATACTAATATCAGACAGAAACAGAAATGTGAGGGAATATCTGAGGCGGGAGCTTGAGGCCGAAGGATATGATATTGAAATTGCCGCAAGCGCATGCCAGATCCTTGACCGGATATACAGGAATGATTCTGTTGATCTGGTGATCATTGACCCTGACCTGCCTGATGCCGGCAGTGTTCCACTTTTTAAAAAACTGAATAACAGTATCCCGGCAATGCCGGTGATTGTGCATGCCTATGATCTGGCTGAATTCAGCTATAAGGATGCTCCTGATTTTTTTAAGTCGGTTCATTTTGTGGAAAAAAAGGGTCAGAGTATTGAAAATATGAAAAAAATAGTAGCCCAAATGCTGCTTGAGGCTTACGGGAACAAAGAATGATTTCTAAATCCCCCTCAGTTTTTCCTGGTTTTCCTGTTCCCTTTTACAGTTGATGCATACTTCTGTGACAGGCCGCGCCTTTAAACGCTTTTCGGTTATCTCCTCACCGCATTCTTCACAGACCCCGTAGGTCCCGTTATCAATGCGTTCAAGGGCCTTTTTTATCTTCATGATCAGTTTATTGTCCCTTTCTTTAATGTGCAGATTCATATCAATATCGGATTCAAGGGTGGCCTGATCCGTGATATCCGGTATCTGTTCGGATTCGGCAAGTCTGGAAACAGGCGTTGATATGTGTTTATGCTGCAGATCGTCAAGCTGTTTTGAGAGCAGATTCCTGAAGAACTCATATTTTTTATCAGCCATATCCTGGGGACCTTTCATGAAGATATATAAGGTACAGGGCCTGCTGCCCGACCCTGCACCTTATACCGAATACCGCAAACCTTATACCCTGCGTCTCATGCCGAATTAATACATATCATCAGCCGGCATCGGAGGCATGGGTTTCTTCTTCTCCGGCTTTTCAGCCACCATTGCCTCTGTGGTCATAAGAAGACCGGCCACGGAGGCCGCGTTCTGAAGCGCGAACCTTGTTACCTTTGTAGGATCGATGATTCCGGATTTAACAAGGTCTTCATACTCGCCTGTCTCCGCATTAAAACCCTTGTTGCCTTCAAGAGCCCTGACTTTCTGCACTACTACAGATCCCTCAAAACCGGCGTTGGCGGCGATCTGTCTCAGGGGTTCTTCCATGGCCCGTTTGATGATATTGCTTCCTGCCAGTTCTTCATCCTCAAAACCGGCCTTTTCAAGGACCTTCATGGCCCGAATAAGGGCAACGCCGCCTCCGGGAACAATACCTTCTTCAACAGCAGCCCTTGTGGCATTGAGGGCGTCTTCAACCCTGGCCTTTTTCTCCTTCATCTCCGCCTCGGTTGCCGCTCC
>CAZJOB010000131.1:0-9065 GCA_964547435.1 uncultured Desulfatiglans sp.
CATTACATGATGTAATATACCGGGTGCATCTAATCTGGCTGTTCTTGGCACAGGGCTATCTTACTCATACCATTTCATATGTCATCTTATTTTATTATTTAAGGACGTCCCGGTTTACACTGCCCGGATTCATTGGAACCATCACCCCGGACAGGGTGGATTTTTTCGCCGGTATATCCAAACGCTGAGGGCTGACCGCTTGAATCCAAAAACGATAGTTTTTGGATGGACACTACTTAATATCTTTTTCGCCTTTTCGGATATGTCTGAAAACCTGTCCTCAATTCAGAACTTACCCATTCGGTCTCATTATCGATCCTGGAAAGCGATCTAATAAGATCGAATGTGACCCACCGTGACGCCTCAGGGTTATTCCTGTATTCCCACAATCCATAAGGGCCCTGAAGAGACTTTATAAACTTTACATTATCCATGACGCGGGCATCTTCTGTATTCGCCCCTATCCGCCATGAAAGATCAAGTATCTGACCTACATCATAGCGTTTGTAATATGTGCCGAACCCGCCTGCCTTTTCAACACCGATTATCCTCGCCACCTCAAAGCCCAATGTATGCGCCTGGCGGTGTTCATGGGTAAGCAGGAGATCCAGCCCGCGCCTTGCCTTTTCACCGGATTTTCTTAGCGGGTGAAGGGCAAAGGCGCTTACTGCTGCAGTGGTGTTTGTCCTGCACCCGTATTCCGAATGGGCCAGACGGCGATATCCTGCTGCAAGTATTTTCCTGTCATTGTGCATTCCGGATGGCCATCCTCCTTCAGGAAGCGCTATCCTCTCAAGCCAGTCATATGCCTTTTCAGATCTTTTATCTGTGGCATAGCCTGCCCATGCAAGGCCAAGCAGGGGCAGAGAGGTCTGTAGGGGACTAATGTGATATTTTACCTCCTCCTTTTGTATATCATCCTTTATCAGATCTTCCCATCCCAAAGGCCATGATCCGTCATCCTGCTGTTTGCTGAAGATATATTCCGCACCTTTTTTAATTACAGGGTGATGGGGAGGCAAACCCATGTAGGCAAGGCCCATCAGGGCCTGAGGGGTTGTTCGAATTATCCCTCTCTGTCCGCTTATATTTTCTCCTGCCCTGAATGAACCATTCTTATTCTGTAATGACACAAAGCTTTTTATCCGCGGATCATTTTCCTGCAGTTTCCTAAGTTCGATAATTTCATCATCATTCTCATCACGCCCCAAAAGTTCACGCAATACAAGAAGCCTGAAGCTGGGGGATGGATCGGAAAGCAGGAGGGGAATCCAGGTCATAGCAACTCCTTTAGATAGGGGGAGGTCGGTGTGTTTTTTCGTATTACATCCTCGGGAGTTCCAACCGCAATAATCTTTCCGCCATCCGGGCCTCCGCCCGGGCCAAGTTCTATCAGCCAGTCACAGGCAAAAAGCACATGGGGATGATGTTCTACTATTGCGACCGTGTGTCCAGCGTCAACAAGACGGTTAAGCACATCAAGCAGCCTAGATATGTCTTCCATATGAAGTCCTAGTGTGGGTTCATCCAGGATATAGAGTGCCGGTTCATTCGCTTTTTTTTGTAACTCCTTTACAATCTTGATCCTCTGGGCCTCTCCTCCTGACAGGGTATATCCCGGTTGCTGCCATACAAGGTAACCGAGGCCCACCTCCCGAACTATCTTTAGCTGCCGGGAAATTGTCATTTCATCTATAAAATGGGCATACACCTCATCCAGGGTCATTTTATTCACCTCAGGGAGAGGAACGCCCCTGTAATGCACCTCCCATGCCTCCGGCGGAAAGCCTGTCCCTCTGCACATCTCACATTCAACAAACTCATCCGGTAAAAAGCCCATATCAATTGTTATTCCGCCAGATCCATTGCACACAGAACAGGGTGTCATTAGTTCTTTTTCCCCAATACCCAGACTATGGGCGTCATCCGTGTCCGCATAGATCTTTAGCATAGCCATGTTCAGCCCCAGAAAAATGGCAGGGTTTCGAACATCTCGCTTCACCTGGTCAATAATAATGGTTTTAGCCGGTTGATTTTCTATGGAATCATATTTCCCAGGGTCAAAAGATGTCTTGGAAACTAGGGAGGAACCTGTTTTGGCAAGGGCGCGTCCGATTGTGTCAATGAGCAGTGTGCTTTTCCCTGACCCTGAAACGCCGCAGATCCCGGTTAAAACCCCTTTTGGTATTTTAACAGTCTCTCCTTTAAGGTTATTTTCTCTTGCTCCCTTAATTATTATCCATTCCTCGGGCTTTCGCCTTCTAAAAATATTATCATAAGATGACAACCTTAAAGAGTCTTTTTTCAGCCATTTACCTGTTATGCCACCGGATCTGATAATCTGGGACAAAGCGCCCTTTGCCACAACCCGGCCTCCTTCCACTCCTGCACCCGGACCCATATCAACAATATAATCCCCACTCCTGATAAGCAGGGGATCATGTTCAACAATAATAACAGTATTTTTTCCGTCACGTAATTCGAACAATGCATCCTTAAGCGCCTCAAGTTCTGATGGATGCATTCCTCTTGAAGGCTCGTCTATCAGTATTGTTAATGAATGAAGGTCGCCTCCCAGGAGGCCTGCAAGCTGTATCCGCTGTGCCTCTCCTGCCGACAGGGTCCCCGCAGGCCGGTTAAGGTTTAGATATCCGGTTCCAACCTGACGCAGAAAACGTAAACGTTTTTTAAGAACGGAAATGCTTGATTCAATATACGATAAACCGGAATGCTCGACAGGCAACAGATTTATTAACCCCTCCAGTTCATTAAGGGACATTTCACTTAGTTCGTAAATATTCTTTCCCTTAAGGGTAACCGCAAGATACACCGGCCTGAATCCTGTCCCGTTGCACTCGCTGCAGGTCTCCTGCCTGGTAAACCTCCCCTGGACATCCCAATCGGTAATCCTGAAGGTCTCTCCAAAAAATCCATCCCATTTTATTTTGCGGGTCCTTTCAGACCCTTTTAATTTTCCTGTGGATTTACTGATATAGGTATACTCATATTCGTTTCCATCGCCATATAAAAAGGCATGTTTTGCCTGTTCAGACATTGCACTCCATGGTGTGGTGTAGGAATCAAATCCATAATGCTTTGCTATCGCAGGAATAATGGGCTGATCACGGCACATATACCCGGACAATATATCGATAGCGCCTCGGCATAATGGTTTATCCGGATTCGAAATCAGTTTTTCAGGTGCAGGAGCCTGGGTTGACCCCAGGCCGTTACACACGGGGCAGGAGCTTGAATAATGATCGCTGGAAAAATAGGCTGCCTTGGCAACAGGGGCGGTTGAACCGCATTCAGGGCAGGTCCATTCTTCCCTTCTTATCATCATTGCATTGCACTTCATGCATTTTCTCTGGCCGATAGATGAAATAATTGCTGCCAGATGGAAGCTTATTTCCGTAATTGATCCTACGCTATTTCTTCTTGTAAACTGCTGTATCCTGCTCCACAGGTGGGCGCCGGCCCGCTGGGACAGGGTTAATGTTACACCCAGGCCTGAAATACTTTCCACAGGCGCCCGGCTTTTCTCATTAATGCCCTGCCGTTCAAACATGGAAAGGGATTCCAGATACCGCCGCCTGGCCTCTGTCTCAATTACATCTCTTACAATGCTTGATTTTCCTGATCCTGAAACCCCTGTGAATACAGTCAGGCTGTTTTTAGGAATATCTATATCCACCCCCTTAAGGTTGTTGGCCCATGCATTTTTTATCTTGATAATCCCAGCAGTCTTTTTGGTTTTTTGCATCTTTTTTGAAGGGATTAAGTTGCTTTCATGCTTAAGGGCATTACCGGTAGCAGATGATTCTATCTCAAGAATCCCGGAAGGGAGCCCCTCATATATCAGTTTTCCACCCCTGGGGCCTGCTCCTGGTCCAAGATCTATTATCCAGTCGGCTGCCCTCATAAAGTCGGTATTATGTTCAATAACAATAACAGTTGCATTGCTTCGAACCAACCGGTCAATGACCATAACCAATCCTTTCAGATCCTGGGGATGCAGCCCGGTAGAAGGCTCATCAAGGATTATCATCTGATTCTTTAAGGATGTGCGTCCCAGATATTTTGTTAGTTTGACCCTCTGGGCCTCTCCTCCTGAAAGGGTTGTAGAGGGCTGCCCCAGCTCAAGATAACCGAGCCCTATGTCATTGAAGGCATCCAGGATGGCGCTGATTTTTCTTTTCTCTGATGCAGGAAGATCCATTATCTTTGGTATCAATTCCCTTACTTCCCTGATCGGCATGGAGTATAACTCTGCAATGGAGATGTCCCTGTTATCTATTCTGATTGTTGATGTCAATACCCCATCGGAAAACCGCTGGCCGTCACACCGGTCGCACGGTATCCAGATAGAGGGGAGATGCCGCATCTTCACTTCTATGGAACCGATCCCATCACAGTTTTCGCAGGCGCCCTCAGGCCGGTTAAATGAAAAATGGGACTTTGAGAGATCTGTGGCCTTTTCAAAAAGATAACGAAACATATCCGAGAGCTTGGTGTAGGTAGCGGGGTTTGAGCGTGGATTCCTGCCAATAGGGCTTTGATCTACCATTACAGGCCGTATGTTGGTCACATCGATCGAATCACAGAAAACAGGCTTCTTTTCAACAAGGGTTGGCACAATCACATGTTCTACAAGAGTGCTTTTCCCTGATCCTGAAACACCTGTTATGACTGTAAGTCTTCCTAAAGGTATCCTGACATCTATATTGTCGAGATTATGTGCCCTTGCTTTTTTTATTGTCATAAATTTATCAGGAGCAGGGCGTGCATCGGGCATAATTACCTGTTTACGAAGACTGAAATATTCCCCTGTAGGGGTGTTTGCTTTCCACAGATCATGCGGAGACCCGTCAAAAATTATGTTCCCTCCTGATTTTCCTGCCCCGGGTCCCATATCCATTGCCCTGTCCGCTGATGCTGCGGCCATACGTTCGTGTTCAACAAATATTACGGGCCCGGAAAGCTCTCTAAAGGCAGGCAAAAGCCTTTCAATATCCCTGGGATGCTGCCCAACGGTTGGCTCATCCAGGATATGGATCATATCTTCCAGATTACTGGATAACAATATGGCCAGCCTCACCCTCTGCGCCTCGCCACGGGAGAGTGTCGGGGCAGGGCGATCAAGTGAAAGGTAACCAAGCCCTACCTTTTCAAGTGCATCAAGCCTTTTTACAATTTCGGAACACAACCGGTCTGCTGTGGAAGGAAGAGATACATGCCTGAAAATTTCTCCTGTTTCTTCAACAGAATGCCTGAGAAGTTCCGGCAGTCTCATTTTCTGCCAGGTAACGGATGCGGCCTGCGGATGCATCCCTGTATTACCGCACTGTTCGCATCCTCTGGCCTCACAATATGGACATGGCCGGTTAAAATGGGTGGGTTTAACCTCTTTAAATCCATTACCGCAAACAGTACAGCGAAGGAGAGTAGTTAATATTTCGGTTCTATCAGAAGCGCTGATCTTTACTGATCCCGCGCCAAGGCTGAATATCTCCTTCACCCATGTCCGAATTGTCTTTAATGGTATTTTATATTCAACATGCCCTATCCTGATTTCTATGGAATGGGGGTTATCAGGGTTTATCTTTTTCCCGTTCCATATTTTATTATCAACTAATATTCTCTCTGTTCCAAAGGTATCAGCTAGAATAGCAAGAAGTGTTTTGTGGCTGCCAGCAACATTACTCAACAGAGGCGCAAACAGACCGAAATTATTATTTTTCGCTTCGGTTGAAATCCGGTCAATAATCTCATCTTCTGTCAATACACTTAAGGGGTTTCCGCATCTGACGCAGTTTCGAATACCATAATTGGTAAAGAGCAATCTTAAAAAGGGATGCAGGCCCGATGCAGTTGCAAGGATAGAGGCAGGATTACGGTTAAGCAGGTTCTGGCCTACAGCAATGGCTGGCATAAGCCCTGTGATATTATCAACCCGCGCAGGCGCCAGTCTTTGGCCTCCCCTTCCATATAAATACACATCAAGGAACCGGCGATGCGCTTCATGATAAACGGTATCAAAAACAAGGGAAGATTTTCCAGAACCGGACACGCCTGTAACAACAGTGAGTCCCTCTCCAAACCTGGCATCAATGTTTTTCAGGTTATGTTCTTTTGCACCTTTGACGTGGATATCCATAGCCGGTTTCAAGTTTAAGGTTTTTAGTTCAAAGTAATAAAATTAATCTATCGCAGAATTAACATTTTTCTATCACAGCTGTCCAAAATAATTTTTTAGCACATAATCACCTATTGATATTACTGGGTTTTTAGACAAGAAATCATGTTTTTCAATACCAGGTTACCCCTTTTTTTAAGATGCGAAAATCGGCTGTCCAAGATTGAGGAAAGAAACCTGAACTTGCTCTCCAGGTGTTATTGGAGGACTGCCGAAGGGATCATGCAGCCATTCTGTGAGATCCCTGTATGTGTTAAAGCGGGACGCTCTTTCATAATTCAATAACTTTTTACCAACTTAATTGTTAAAGAGCCCTTTACTAATCCCCCCTACTTCCCCACCCTATCACTGGAAGTCGAGGCATAGCTCGGGGCCGGAGTGGATCGCTACTCCTTTCTCCGTAAGAACCCAACAGACCTTCATTATTGACAGATTTCAAAAATCACGGGCCAAAAACAACTGGATTCCCCGATTCCCGAAAAAAGCGCCGGGACAGGCAATCCTCGCCCTGTTAAATGATACTTCGCATCCCGCTTCGATGATTTAACAGGGTAAAATGACGACAAAAATACTGTTAGTATATTATTTATGAAGAAGCGCATGAGCGCTTTATTGCAGTAATTCATTATACCCGGAAAGATATAATGTTTAAGCCCGGTGAAATCCGCTTTGCTGTCATAATTATGAATTTCACTGGCTAAAGGTTCTGATTTTTTGGTAATAAATGCAAGAAAAGATAGACGGCAGAAAGAAAGCAGACTGTAGGCTATAGACTATAGGCTATTAGGTAAAGCGAAAAAACAAAACCGGAGGGCAGCCGGCTTCGTATTACTACGCCGGGCCAGGGTAGGCTGCCGTCGTCGTCGAGGCTTCGGTCTTCGCTAAAGCTACGTGCGGACAGGGAGGTCGGAGGTCAGTAAAGGGGGACGCTGTTAGGTTATAAGGTTGGTCCTTTTAACTTAATAACCTAACAGCGTCTCCTTTCACAAAAACATAAAGAGGGTATAATTGCTTACTTTCCCTATGATATTTATCAGAAGTTGAATACTACAATACAATCCTATTTTGGTTTATTGGGGCACGCATCCTCTTCGCGGTTATGTAATCCAATTTTTGAAAAGAACCTGCTGCTCGGTATCCTTTTTAAGAGGATGGGTTTTATTATTAGAAAACGATGGGCGCTTACAAAAAAACCAGCAAATTTAAAAGCTCAATATAAGTATTTTCGTCGGTCTTTTCATGGGATCATCCTGTTTCAGGTGGAAAAATATTTTGAGTTCTTTGATAAGGATGCAAAATGGGCGGTAAAAGAACTGGGGCTGGTGGAAATTTTACCCCGTCCACGCTTTTATACCCGCTGCGGTTTTCATCAATCGCTGTATTGGGAAATAGTAAATCGATTGGTTGAAAGGAAGCGAAATATTCTAATTGTTACACAGAGCAATTACCCCATATGCCCTTAAAGGCGAGAACCGGCTCAGGCTTGATCCTCACACATAACAGCTTTTTAAAGGAAAAATTTGCATTAATGTTTCATCATGTGAGATGAGGAGACCTATTTATCCGACTTTTTCATAGTATTTTGAAAATCCATTGCCCTTTTGCTTATTTCATTTCCACTTAGCCCCTTATAAAGGTTTTCTCGCCATTTCGTGTAATCAAATCTTTCTCTCTGAATAAGCGAAATAAATCTTTCAGTTTCAATTATTCCAAGGTGATTACTTAAAATTTCAAACCCGGATATTTTTATTTCAGAATCAGTTTTCATTGTTTTGCCTCCCACTCAATTATAAAGTCTATGGGGTTTAATATTTTTATATTAGGGTGATTCGACATTTTTTTCAAAATCTCTTTATCTACAGTTAAAAAGTATTGACAATGTAATGAAATAGCGCAGGCAATATGCAAAGCATCAAGAGGTTTCAACCCGTTATCTTTCAACTCCTTCATTTGTAGCAGAATCTCCGCTGTTTCATTAACAAAGGAATCTGCAATATTTTTCCATTTCTGAATCTCAGCTCTTTTTTCTATAAAAGGATTAGCATTATTTTCAAAATCAAGGATATAAGACCAGCCTAATGAAAGAATGCCTGATTTTATTTTATCCTGAATATCCAATTTAGCTTCTGTTTCCAAGCGTATGGTTAACATAGACTGATCATCAAATGGTCTGTTAAAACAGCAATTATCAAGATAAACTTTCATTTTATCTTACCTTGGTTATGAATAATTTTAAACGTAGTCATAATTATATCAGTTAAAAAATATAAAATAACCAAGAAAATAATATTCATAATACATTTTTTAAAGTGGGTAAACATGAGACAAAGAAAACAAAAATCCTTTTCGTGTATTTAGTATGTTTCGTGGTTAATTCTTGATTTCAAGATTCCAATAAAGAATCCATCAACTCGTCTTTTATCTGGCTCTGACTACTCCTCATTCATCCAGCAATAACAGGTTAATGGCAGGAAGGATAGCAACCCTGGTGTAGTATTCAAATGCCCCGATATCAGGGCCATTGCCATTCGGTCTTACCCTGTTCAGATAGTCGAGATCATTACCGGTGATTAAAGCGCCTTTATCCACAAAAGGACTTTCTTTAATTATCAAATCAAAATCGACAGCCTCTGTACCGGCTATATCAGAAAAACCAACGAACAACCGGGGTCTGCCCTTGACATTGGACAGATCCTAACAAAAATCAATGCAACTGGATTCCCGTCTGCGCGGGAATGACGACAAAAATACTGTTAGTATATTATTTATGATGAAGCGCATGAGCGCTTTATTGCAGAATTTTATTATACCCGGAAAGATATAATGTTTAAGCCCGGTGAAATCCGCTTTGCTGTCATAATTATGAATT
>CAZJOB010000132.1:0-5435 GCA_964547435.1 uncultured Desulfatiglans sp.
CACTTGAATATGTTTTCCCAGCCTATTCCCCGATTTCTGCACTTGAGTAAGATACTTCCCCTTACCTTATGAATGCTTGAAAACGGCAGTGGCTGATACAATAATGGCATAATGTATTCCCAATTCTTCCCGGCAAGATCAAGTTCATACCGGCCATGCCTTAATATCAGATGCGATTGAAATTTTTTGAATTCCTTTGTTGTTGTTTGTAAATCATAAACCGCAATCAGATCAATGAACGGAATGAGCGGATTCAGGATTTTCTTGCAGATTTCCATTTTCTTCAATCCGAAAATTCCAGGGGATAAGCCGACGCTAAGACGAGGATTTTCCTCAAGTAATCTTTTTAGGATGTAAAACCGGTCAGGAAAATCAAGAAGTTTTTTGTTTTTTTTCTCAAAAAAGCTCATATTTATTATTCTCCTGCAAACCCCGGTTGACTATGCATGAACACAGGTGCGTCTACTCGGGATTTTTAAGGCGTAACTGATTGATAATAATTGCACTTTATGCAAGAATGCACCTATTATTTACAATTAGAAAAGTGTTGAATTATGTAAGAGCGTTGTCCCGCTCCCATTCCAGATATCATTAAAATCGCAATGCTGTCCAGAGTTATCTGTGATCATTTTTCACCACATCTGTGCAGATTTTGAACACTTGAAGGAATCTCCTGATTCTGTGCGGATGTTCACCGCTTTATTTAAAGAAAAATCGATTGATGATGAAAATATCAGTTGATATTTCACCACCCCGCTTATTCCACGCGTCTCAACTTGATCCATAATATTAAATAAAAACAGTATGTTAAAAAATATTATGAAGTTTTCCCTTCTGGCATGGTCTTTGCCTTAAAATATGTCAAAAAACGTTTTACAGGAGGAGCATCATGGATACGGAAAGGATTATAGTCAGGGAAAGAATCGATGAGATCATAAAGATGTGTGACAGAGAACAGCCCATTTATGAACAGATAAGCAATTTCAGCATAGCACTGTATGTATTCGGTTATTTTCCATGCTCTGATCTTCTGGCTGTTGATGATGTGGATAATGTGGAGGCCGGGGCGGTTTTAAAGGAGTATTTTGAAAAGGTGGAAAAAAAGGATATTCCTTCGGACTATTCCATCACAGCGTCTTCAGACCGGTATCTTCTGGTGATTGGCGATCCTTTGTTTCCAACACATTTCGCGGTTGTGGCTGATATGGGGAGTGAAAGGCCATATTTTTCCAAACTGCCCTTTTTCGGGAGCGGTTTTGACAGCCTGACCGAATTGAAGAGTGAATTCATCGGGAATGATGGCCTCACCGGTGAGGATATCACATACTATAAATTAAAGAGATCCATCGGACTGAAAAAACAATCCGCTAAAATCTATACATTAAGAGATAGTGGAAGTTACGATATCCTGGAATATCGTTATGCTAATTAATAAAAGGAGGAAAGAATTGTGTCAGTAATTCAGGATACCATTGCTCGTGTTAAGCAAATGGACAGAGAACAGGTAGAATTTCATCAGGCTGTAATTGAGGTTATGGAGACCCTTAAACCGACCGCGGAGCGTCACCCTGAACTGGTAAAGGCTGGAATCTATCAAAGGATAGTCGAACCGGAGCGAACTGTCATGTTTCGCGTGCCATGGATGGATGACAAAGGCAATGTTCAAGTCAACAGGGGCTTCAGGGTGCAGTTTAACAATGCCATAGGTCCTTTCAAAGGAGGAATCAGGTTTCATCCTTCTGTCAATTTAAGCATTATCAAGTTTCTGGGTTTTGAACAGATATTCAAGAATGCCCTGACCTCACTGCCTATGGGCGGCGCAAAGGGCGGTTCTGATTTTGATCCCAAGGGAAAATCCGACATGGAAATCATGCGATTCTGTCAGGCTTTCATGCGCGAGCTATACAGACATATAGGTCCTGAGACCGATGTGCCTGCCGGAGATATCGGCGTTGGTGGACGAGAGATAGGTTATATGTATGGGTACTACAAAAAGATCCGCAATGAGCATACCGGCGTATTGACAGGAAAGGGTCTGGAATATGGCGGAAGCCTGATCAGGCCGGAGGCGACGGGATATGGAACGGTCTATTTTGCCGCTGAGATGCTGGCAACCAGAGGTTTGGATTTCAAGGGTAAGACCGTGGCGGTCAGCGGTTCGGGTAATGTCGCACAGTACGCAATTGAAAAGGCCACTCAGATGGGTGGAAAGGTTATTACCGTGTGCGATTCCAACGCCACAATCGTGGACGAATCCGGTATCGATAAAGACAAATGCTGTTATATTATGGATCTGAAGAATATTCAGCGCGGCCGCATCTCAGAATATGCCAGCAAATACGATTGCGTATGCCGTGAGGGTGAAAATGTGTGGGAGGTCATTCGAAAACAGGGTATAAAGGTGGATATCGCGCTGCCCTGCGCCACGCAGAACGAACTGAACGAAGAGGATGCCGAGGCACTCGTGAAAAACGGTTGTGTATGTGTGGCTGAAGGTGCTAATATGCCATCCACACCGGATGCCGTAAGGATTTTTCAGGATAATAAAATCCTGTACGGCCCGGGAAAAGCCGCCAACGCAGGCGGTGTTGCCACGTCCGGCCTGGAAATGAGCCAGAACAGTCTGAAGTTGTCATGGACAAGGGAAGAGGTGGACCAGAGGCTGGTTATTATCATGAAGAGTATCCACAAGTCCTGTCTGGACGCGGCAGAGGCATACGGCAGGAAAGGGGATTATGTAACAGGGGCCAATACCGCCGGTTTCATGAAGGTCGCACGCGCCATGCTTGCCTACGGCATAGTCTAAAAGGCGGCGTTCAAAAAAAGCAAGAGGCTGAAAAACAGGGATGTCTTACTACTCGCACGTCAGTACGGGTTGGGAAAGTCTGGACAATATCATCGACCACCTGCGCCGCGGGGATAATGTGGTCTGGCAGGTCGATGATATTGATTCCTATCGAAAACTGGTTTCATATTTTGTAAATAATGCCGTGGCAAACAATGAGCAGGTTATATATATGAGGTTTGCCAGGCATCCCCCGCTTCTGGCTTCACGAAGGAACATACGCGTATATACCCTGGATGTGACATCCGGTTTTGAGTCATTCACCACTCAGGTTCACGAAATTATCACTCAGGAAGGCCGGGACATCTTCTATGTGTTTGATTCCCTCTCAGACCTGCTTCATGTCTGGGCAACTGATCTGATGATCGTCAATTTCTTCTTCGTTACCTGCCCATATCTGTTTGAACTGAATACCATCGCATATTTCGCTATTTTGAGAAATCGTCATTCCTTCAAGGCTGTTGCAGGCATTCGTGAAACCACGCAGATTCTTATTGATGTATACAGCTTTGAACGCAAACTCTGCATTCATCCCATAAAGATACAGGGTCGTTACGCGCCTACCATGTTTTTCCCTCACATCAGGGAACGATCAACCCTGATACCGGTGATCAACAGTGTGGAAGCTGCCAGGCTTTTTTCGCATCTTCAGAAAGAGAAGGCTGTTGACACGCAAAGGGCAATGGATTACTGGGACCATATTTTTGTTCAGGCGCGGCAGCTTTCGGAATCCGACGTTGACCCTCGGGAGAAAGAAGATAAGGTGGAGCAGCTCAGCCGCCTGATCCTGAGCCGCAATAAAAGGGTGCTGGGACTGATTCGAAGGTTTTTGTCGCTTGAAGACCTGCTTTATATAAAGGAGAGATTGATAGGGACCGGATTTATAGGAGGAAAGGCCCTCGGAATGCTGTTGTCCAGAAAGATTTTATCAAAGGACACGGGTTTTGACTGGCATCCTGCACTGGAACAACATGATTCTTTTTTTATAGGTTCTGATGTTTTTTATTCATATATTGTTCAAAACGGCTGGTGGAAACTGTTTATGGCCCATAAAACCCCCGAAGGGTATTTTGAAAAGGCGGGTGAGATTAAAAATAAGATCCTCTTAGGTGAATTTCCGGAATCCATCAGGGAGCGTTTTCAGCTCATGCTCGAATACTTCGGGCAGTCTCCCATTATTGTCCGATCAAGCAGTCTTCTGGAAGACGCTTTCGGCAGCGCATTTGCCGGAAGGTACGAGAGTTTCTTCTGTGTAAATCAGACAACTCCGGAAAAACGCTACGAGATCTTTGAGGAGGCTGTAAAAAGGATATTCGCGGGGACAATGAATGAGGAAGCCCTTGCATACAGGATTCAGCGCGGCCTTGACCGGATGGATGAACAGATGGCTATTATGGTTCAGAGGGTTTCAGGTTCATACCATCAGGATTATTTTTATCCGGAGCTCGCGGGTGTGGGATTGTCACGGAATCCCTATGTGTGGAAAAAAAATATGGATACTGAGTCCGGTATGCTGAGGCTTGTAATGGGACTCGGAACCCGGGCGGTAAACAGGGTTGAAAACGACTATCCGAGAATTGTGGCCATGGATGACCCGCTTGTAAAACCCCTTGCCGGTATGAGGGATATTAAAAAATATTCACAGCATTATATTGACTGCCTGGATCTGGCTGAAAACAGCCTTAAAACTATCTCGCTCAGAGAACTGACACAAAAAGATAAAGATCTCGATATTTCGTCTATTGCTGTTCGTGACACGGAAGCCGAAGCTTATAGAATGGACAAGATCCCGAATCCTCAATGGGTGTTGACTTTTGATGGATTTCTAACCGATACGCCTTTTGTCGAAATAATGGGACGAATGCTCAAAACACTGGAGAAGGCGTATTCAACTCCGGTTGAAATTGAGTTCACGGTCAACCATAATCCTTCAGGTGATATTCATGTCAATCTGCTTCAATGCCGGCCTTTTCAGACTATTTATAATACTGCCGATATACGCCTTCCTGAGAAGATTGATTCCGAAAAGGTCTTTATAAAAACAGAAGGACATTTCATGGGTGGCAATGTGTCATTGCCAATAAAATTTCTTATCTGGATCGATCCTCAAAACTACGCAGAAGCTTCATTGTCGGGAAAATACAGCGTTGCGCGTCTTATTGGAAAATTGAACAGGGAGACAGCGAATCCGAAAAACAGACCCACCATGCTTGTGGGGCCGGGAAGATGGGGGACACAGACCCCGGCTATGGGGGTTCCTGTAAATTTTTCCGAGATCAATCATATCACGGCACTGATAGAGATAAGTTACCAGGCGGGCAGCATGGTTCCTGATCTTTCATTCGGCACGCACTTTTTCCATGATCTTACCGAAACCAGCATCTTTTACGCCGCAATATACCCGGAGAATGAGGATGTCATTTTCAGGCCGGACTTGCTTTCAGGTCTTCCCAATATGCTCGCTGAAATCCGCCCTCAGGATAAAGGTCTCGAACATGTGGTAAAGGTCTATGACCTGGAAAAGGGATTGATTATTCGATCGGATGTTGTTACTCAGGAATGTATCTGTTACAGAATATAGGAATTGGCG
>CAZJOB010000132.1:5453-9006 GCA_964547435.1 uncultured Desulfatiglans sp.
AAAATTCTAAAGGGAAAAGCGAGGCCCTTGAATATTGCGATTATATAAAAATATCTTTGCCCTCAAAACAAAACTGGTGATTCTGTTTCTCCTGCTTGCTCTTGCCCCTCTTACTGTGGTAGGGGTTTTTTCCATTAAAACAACAGAATCACTCATTCAAAATATGCTGTTGCAGCAGCTTGAGAATATTGCCAAGGATAAAGCGGCCATTCTGGAAAGGTGGCTGGAGGAAAGAAAACAGGATATGAGGGTTATCGCCGGCACATCGCTGATTAGAAGCATGGAGCCCGCTCTGATTGATCCCTATCTCAGACTCATACAGTCTCATTACGGCGTGTACAATGACATTACGATTTTAACGAATCAGAATAAACCTCTGTTGAGTACAAACAACTCTTATTCCGATCAGGATGCCGCTATCCTGAATGCCGGAACAGGCGAATCTCTTGTCCTCTCACCCATTACATATATAGCGGAGGAAAGGGAGTCTACTTTTAGGATTGCCGCTCCTGTTTTTGATAACAATGTTCATATCGGCACTGTTATCGGGACCGTGGGAACACATAATATAATAAACATCATTCTTCAGGTGTCACTGGGCGAGACAGGCGAATGCTATCTTGTGGACAGAAACGGCACCTTTCTGGCCCATAAGGAACCCCGGCGCATCTTGGCCGAGAATATCTCCCAGTCAGAAAGCTTTAAGAATATCTTTGAAAGCAGGGACAGAAAAAAGAGTTATTCGGATTATAGAAATATCGAGGTTCTGGGGACATCCGGAAAAATAGGTGACACTGACTGGTACATTGTGGTGGAACAGGACAGGGATGAGGCCTTTAAAAGCATGGATATCCTGAAACGCCTTATATATGTTATGATTTTTCTGGCAATCACCAGCGCGCTCGTTCTGACCTGGGTAATTTCGTACCATGTTATCAGGCCGGTCAGAAAACTCAGCAATTCCGCAAAAAATCTGGCTATGACAGACTTCAATTCCGAGATGATCCAGACAAATAGGCGGGATGAAATAGGGATTCTATATCGCGCCTTTCAGGAAATGGCTCAAGAGATTCAGGACCGCCACAAATCACTGGAACAACAATTTAATATGAAGGCCGCTGAACTCAAAGAAACGGATCAGACCCTCAAACAGGTCAAACTCATCGCGGAACGTTCCGAAAAATTCGCGGCCCTGGGACGTCTCGGCGCCGCTGTGGCCCATGAAATCCGGACGCCTCTGACCTCACTTAAGCTGTTTCTGGAGTCCATTCAGGGGGAAATAGAGATCTCACCCGAATACACAGAGGATTTTGTAATTGCCATGGGACAGATCTCACGAATCGAGATTGCCATTAATCGTTTATTGGATTATACAAAGCCAAAGGATATGGTTTTTTCGAAAATCGCGGTCGCGGACCTGATTTCGAATATTGTTTCTCTTATCAGACCGCTTGCCAACAGGCAGGAATGCGTGATCGAAATCGATATGATGAACGATCTTCCTGAAATAGATGGTGATAAAAGGCTTCTTGAAGAGGCGTTGATAAATGTTTTTATCAACGCCCTTGAGGCAATGCATGAAAAGGGCAGCATAAAAGTGTCTGCGAAAACTGAGATGATAAATATGGAAGATACAAGAAATATTCCGGTTTCTGTTGTTCGCATAGATATCGCGGACCGGGGCCCTGGTATCTCCAGGGAAGACATGGATTTTATTTTTGATCCGTTCTTTACTACCAAATCCGCGGGAACAGGTCTAGGACTGCCAATGGTCTTTAACACGGTAAAACGTCATAAAGGAGAGATTCGAGTAAAAAACCAGGAAGAAGGCGGGGCTGTTATCTCGCTCTTTTTACCAATAATAACCGAAGAAAATCACCAACATGGAAAAGATAATATTAATTGATGATGACGAAGGCCTGAACCATTTCTTAAGCCGGTTTTTCAGGAGAAAAGGTTATGATGTGTCCGCGTGTCTCAGTGGTGAAGAAGCGATCAGGAAGATCGGTAATGAGAGTTTTGACCTGATTCTGCTGGATTACAAGATGCCGGGCTTGAATGGTCTGGAAACATTAAAGAAGATCAAGGATGCTCAGGTTAAGACACCGGTTATTATCATGACCGCTTACGGCAGCACGGATACGGCCATTGAAGCCATGAAAAACGGGGCCTATGATTACCTGACTAAACCTTTTGAAAGGAAAGACCTGAGCAGAATTGTCAGCGAGGCCCTTGAACTGAACCGCAGAATGAAGGAAATCGTATTTATCCCTGATACTCCTTCCGTGTCTGATGCCGACTCTTCCAAAAAGACCCTTAAAATGGTAGGCCGCAGCAAGGCCATGCAGGCGGTTTATAAAACAATAGGGCAGATCGCTGAAAAAAACGTTGCAGTGCTGCTTACAGGCGAAAGCGGGACAGGCAAGGAACTTGCGGCAAAGGCCATATATCACCACAGCCAAAGAAACCGGAAGCCCTTTATTGCCATTAACTGCGCCGCGATACCGGAACAGCTATTTGAAAGTGAGCTGTTCGGATATGAACCCGGAGCGTTTACAGGCGCACACAGAACAAAAATAGGCAAGATAGAACGAGCCGACGGGGGCACCTGTTTTCTGGATGAGATAGGGGATATGTCTATGGCCCTTCAGTCAAAACTGCTTCGTGTTCTTCAGGAAGGAGAGATTGAAAGGCTGGGGGGAGTGAAGACTATAAAAGTCGATGTACGTATTATAGCAGCTACAAACAGGGATCTTTCGCTGGCTGTTCAGAATGGGCTGTTCAGGGAAGACCTTTACTGGAGGCTAAAGGTCATATCCATTGATCTTCCCCCCTTAAGAAGGCGAACTGAAGATATTCCCGAACTGGTTGAATACTTTATCGCAAGGTTCGGGGCTGAATACAGCAGGCCTATTCGGCATGTGTCTGAAAAGGTATTAGAGCATTTTCGCAACTACACATGGCCGGGGAACATTAGAGAGCTGGAGAACTGTCTGCGTCGGGCAGTCATATTGTGTGCAGGTGATGTTATTCTGGAAGAACACATTGAACTCCTTGACAAGGAAAGAGAGCAGGGCGCACAGGAAGCCAATCAGCAGAAGGTTATTGACCGGTTAACAGAAAAGGTGCAGGGCATTCTGCCTGAAATAATGAACCTTTTTAAAGAAGGGGTTCACGCCAATGTTATTGAAACAGTGGAAAAGGCGATTATCCTGAAGGTGCTCGAAGAATGCGGCAATAATCAGGTCAAAGCGGCTGAGATGCTGGGGATAAGCCGGAACACATTGCGGCATCGGTTGAAGAAATATGAGGAAAGCAGATAAATACTTATACCCTCGCCCGTTCGCTTCGCTCACTAGAGCCATCCGCCGTCGCATAAAGCTATGGCGGGACAGGCAGAGTCCACAGAGAAAAATTTTTTTTGGGTTTAAAAACAAAAGAAAAACCTCTGTGAGCCCTGTGTCTCTGTGAGAAATAATCAGCTTTATGTTTTAAAACAAAAATATTTGACAGGATCAACGGGATTGACAGGATAGTTTTAATTTTATGACCA
>CAZJOB010000133.1:0-8974 GCA_964547435.1 uncultured Desulfatiglans sp.
TCATTCCCGCGCAGGCGGGAATCTATAAGTAGTTGAAATTAATGGATTCCGGAATCAAGTTCCGGAATGACAAACCTGGGAAATTGAATTTTTACGAGATCATCAATCCTTGGTAAATTTGCTTTATTTGGTAAAAAAATTAAGGTTTACAATACTTAATGTCAAGAGGTCGTATAATGTTTAATAAATTTTTATAAATTAAAGATAAAAGATGTAATATCGGTTATCCTATTGACTTGAAACCCATACCCGGCTATGATTATGCCCTTAAAAACTCAGACTGAAAAAATGTATATCCTAATTCTCTGTTTCAACTATTAAGGGGGTTGTTATGATAAAAGCTATGAAAAAATCCTTTACCTGTATTTTTATGTTGTGTCTTGTTTTCATTTTTGCCCACAGCGCCTTTTGCCAGCAGTCACAACTGGTAAACAAGGGCGTAGAGCAGTACAGAAACAAGAATTACAACGAGGCAATCGAGACCCTGACAAAGGCTCGCAATGAGGATTCAAAATCTTCTGTCGCCGCGTTCTTTTTAGGCATGGCATATAAACAGACTATGGAGTATGAAAAGGCTTTTGACAACCTTAGAGACGCTGTAACTTTAACGCCGCGTATAAAAGAGGCCCTGGTAGAATTAATTGATGTTTCAATGCAGACGGGGCAGCTTGAAGAGGCCAAAAAATGGGTTGAGGTTGCTGAAAATGAGAATATCCTTCCCGCGAAAACCGCCTTTTTAAAGGGCCTGATCCTTTCTGAAGAAGGTAAAAATAAAGAGGCATCGGAATCATTTGAAAAGGCCAAATCTCTTGACCCCAAAATATCCCAGGCAGCGGATATTCAGATTGCCTTAAACCACATGAAAGACCGTTCCCTTAAAAATGCCAAGGAACGGTTTGAATCGGCTATTTTGAGCGATCCCCAGTCAGACCTTGCCGGATTTGCGAGGCAGTATCTGGCAGCAGTGGAACAGAGAATAGAGAGGGAAAAGCCTTTCCGGTACACCTTCGGCCTGTTCGGTCAATATGATGACAACATGGTGCTTAAACCGGATGAGCAGTCCCTTGCTACAGGCATTACCAATGAGGGGAGCAGGGTTTTAAACTCGTCATTCAGGGTAAACTACAACCCCGTTTTTCAGAGTCCCTGGCTTTTCAGCGCTCAGTACGCCTTTGCATCCAGTCTTCATGATAAAAATGTTCACACCCACGACTCCTTATCAAACAGCATCTCGGTTACTCCGGGATATAACTTCGGCGATTTCGCCGTAAATATGGCAGTCAGTTACAATCACTCGCTTGTAAGAAGACCCAGCTATAAAAAATATTCAGGATCGTTCAGGGCAGGGCCTCTCGTGAGGTTGGCCCTTAAAGGAAACCAGTTGCTGGAGATCTTTACAGGTTACACCAATAATGAGCTTTTTCAGCCTGTCCTTGCACCGGATGAAGACAGAGACTCACACGGCATCACCTCATATCTTAGCTGGGTGTGGCTGTTTAAGGAAAACAGTTTTCTCAATCTGAGATTTCAATCCGGATATCAGGATACCGAGGGCCAAAACTGGGACAACAGGAACTATGATTTTTCAGCAAACCTGGCCATGCCAGTATATGACAGGTTAAAACTTCAGATGAGCGGTCAAATGACGATACAGGATTTTGACCACCGTCATACGACATTTAATGTGGTAAGAAAAGACAAAATATACTCCCTTTCAGCCGGGCTGTCCTATGAATGGCTGAAGAATGCCACTTTAGTGGCGCAATACTCCAGGGTTATGGCAGATTCAAATATCGGCGTATATGATTATACAAGGAATTTATACACCCTGGGAATAGAATACAGGTATTAATTCTTGCAGCCATGCAGGCTGAAAGAATATTCATATATAATAATAAGTAATAAAACATGGAGGGCGACCATGAAAAAGAACATATTGTTTTCACGTAATTTAAGACTGTTTTTTATCCTTTTTACAATCCTGTTGTTTCATGCCGTAACATCACCGGCCTTTTCAGCGGAAGCGCCTATCGCGAGGCTGACGCAATTTTCCGGAACGGTCATGATCAAGAGCCAGGGAGACTGGGGCGTTCAGCCTGTCGCTGATCTGCCTCTTTATTCCGGCGACAAACTGGTCACCAAGATAGGAGAGGCTACCATTACGTTCAATGATGGCGCCGTAATGGAGATAAGGTCCAACTCCAACCTGCTTGTTCAGGAGAGTGAAGAGGAGGAAACTGCCCTGGCAGAAACCGTGAAAACAGCAAAAAGGAGCCTTCGCCTCCTTCTTGGAAAGATGTTTTTCAAGACAGGAAGGGGCTCCAGGACAAATACAACACTTGAAACAACGACCATGGTCTGCGGTTTGAGGGGGACCGCGGGAGTTCTAAGTATCGACGCACAGGGTCAGTCTTATATTCAGTTCACAGAAGGCGGCGGGGATACCGTAGGCAACTTTATCTCCGGCGAGGCTATGGATGTGCCCTCCGAGGTGGCAGATCTGAATCCGGCCCAGAGGGCAGTCTTTGTGGCTGTCGCAGCAGCACAGCAGGCGGCAAACGCGGCTGAACGCGCTGCCACAGGCGAGATAACCGATGCCGAGGCCGCTCTGGCCCAGGCGCAGGCTGCCGAAGCCGCGGCCCAGGAGGCCAAGACCGCTGCTGAGCAGATGCTGAGCAACCCGGATCCCGCCATTCAGAGCGAGGCTGCTCAGGCGATATCCGCTGCCGAAGAGGCAATAGAGGCCGCAAAAGCGGTGCAGGAACAGGCAAAAGAGTCCGGCGCCACAGGTGCGGGCGCTGCCGGCGGTGAAGAAGATGATGTGGTCGTGACTGAAGATGACACGACAGTGGGCGCCTCTCTGCCGGGGGGCGCCGCGGGGGCGGGCGGCGGTCTTCCTGATGAACCGCTATTTGATGTTGATGTCGATGAACTTTTCACTGATACAGACACAGATCTAGAGGATGAGGACCGCAGGGTGACTGATATGATTCCTCCGGTAATAACATTAAGCCAAAAACCGGACCAGTTCACAAATCTGTCCGAGGCCTATTTTGAGGTTGTCTCGGACGCGCAAAAAAGCATCACATATCAGATAAACGGGGGTACGATTAACATTATTGAGGCAGGTGAGGAATCGCATCATACCTATAGCATATACAGCGGTAAATTATCAGAGGGGCTTCATACTATACTGATCACGGCGAATGATGCGGAAGGTCCCCCGGCTACCGCGAGTTATAGCTGGACAGTGGATCAGACACCCCCGGTGGCCTCATTTTCAAGTAAACCGGGTTCAATAGCCAATACTTCGTCCTTCGGACTCAGCGCCACGGATGCCAACGCGGGCGCTGGCTTCACCTACAAGTACAGCCTGGATGGCGGCAGCACATATACGGAGGTTGAGCCGTCACTGAATCTGGGACTCACGACGGACGGAGTCTATAAAATATATGTTAAGGCCTTTGATGCCGCGGGAAATCCAAGCGAAGCTATCAATTATTCATGGACCTTCGACAAAACGCCTCCCGCTCTCATGGTCGAGAATCAGCCCGTCGCCTTTACAACAAATACAGGCGCCGATTTAAGTGTATTCTACACCAACAATGAACCGGGCGCCGTTACCTATACATATACTCTTAACGGCGGTACGATAACCACAACATCCTTAAGCGGGCTTGTGGACGGCCAGTATACTTTTAGCGTTACGGCTACTGACCAGGCTGGCAACAAATCTCCAAGTCAAAATATCGTCTGGACAGTGGACACGACTGCCCCTGTTCTTTCCATCAATAATCAACCGGCACCCTTTTCAAACACCGCGGACAATGCCCTGTCAGTGGGTTATAGTAATACTGAACCAGGCGCCGTGACCTATACATATACCCTTAACGGCAGTACTGTGGATACAAGCAGCTTCACAGGGCTCGCGGACGGTGAATATACCTTTAATGTAACGGCTACAGACCAGGCCGGTAACAGTTCAACAAGTGAAGATATCATCTGGACCGTGGATACTATTGCCCCTGTGCTAACCGTGGAAAATCAGCCAGAGTCTCTTACAACAGTCACGGATGCGGTTTTATCCGTGACCTATACAAACCCTGAGCCGGGAACCGTGACCTATGCCTATACCCTGAATGGAACTGATGTAGAGACCACCAGTGCCACAGGATTGGCAGATGGCGCATACACTTTTGTAATAACCGCAACTGATCAGGCGGGGAACATCACAACCTCTACAATTTCATGGGAGGTGGATACGCTAGGCCCCACCGATCTGTCGGTTGCAAAGGCTACCGGTTCTGAAACCATTGATTTTAGCCTATCAAGCAATGATGCCCATCCTGGTGTATACAACTGGACACTTTTGGACGGATCCGGCGCTGTTATCAAAACAGGTGAAGGGGAAACGGCAACTATAGTAATAGCTGATCTGGGAGACGGCAACTACACCTTTGAGTGGACTGCGGTGGATGTGCTGGGCAACAGTACGTCGGGCGAGATAGTGGGATTTACCTTTGACACATATCAGATGGCCGGAGGAAACGTTTACGGGACCGGCAGCATAATTACAGGCACTGCTGAAGGCCAGCTTTCCATAGCCGGAGGCGATGACTGGGGAGATAAAAGCATATCTATCGATATGACCGGAGAATGGAGCGGCGTCCATACAGGGACTCTCAGCCTTGCTTCAGGGGGTCCTGCCACAGGAAGCACGGAACAAGGTATCTGGCTTTCAACTACTACAGCCGGAACCATCACAGGAACAAACGCCACAGGCGCATCAAACTATACAATGCTTACCCCAACCACACTGGTAACAGGTGCCGGCGATTTCACTGGAACATTCCTTGAAGATAATACCTGGACCGGGACCGAAAACGCCTCAGACCTGCTCTACACAACACTCAGCTTCAGCAGCGTGTTTACAGACGCGGAAGCCGGGCATCTTTCCCGCCTGTTCAACGGAACCTTTTATGAGGGATACCATAATAGTGAGACGCCTTATACCGGTATGATGGGGGAATATGAATATGAGTATTTTATGGCAGACGGCTATTTTGATTTTTCAGGCGCTTCGCCTGTTGTCACCACTGATGGAACCATCCTTTTCGGCGTGAGAGAACATGAGTCCGGAGACGGTTTTGAGTATGAAACTATATATTTCCCCATTGGAAATATGCCGGGAGAGGGTGTTGCCATAAAAAGGGTGGATAATGTGGCCTATCCCGAAGGATGGATGATCGGCGACCTTTCTCAGACCCTGTTCACGGATCCGTCTGATCTGGGAATCGACCTGTCATCCGGCTGGAAACAAAAGGATTACGACGAAACAACAACCAATCTTCTTGCCCGGAGCGGGGATTTTTCAGGGATAATGGGCGGCACAGGCGACCCATTATCAGGGGCGGCTATAACACTTTTAGGAAATTACGCTCCCTGGGACGGGAATTTCAATACGCCTTCACTGTTTAATACGCAGATGGTATCATCCGGGGCAAGCTCCGGTATGGCATATGCCGGTCTCATGTTCGGGACAATTGATTCTTCTGTAAAGGGAGGAATTTATGCCTTATATGTGAATGAAGACGGATCCGGCGGAATTTTGAGCGGCGGTTTTACAGGGACGACCTATCCCGGAATAGGCATGTGGGACGGCGCCGGCACTATTAATGCGGCCCAGACAAACACAGCCACCGGTTTAACGCCGGATACCTTTGAGGAGGCAGTTCGTCCCGGAATTATCTTCGGATGGCTGGGAGGGGATTTCGGGACATCAGGCTCTTCTATCGAAAGCGAGATCCTCTGGGGGAGAACCCTTATGCTTGAGGGCAATAATGATACCGGGATATTCGGTCTTTCAACAGGACTGGGAAATTATTATAACAATCCTGCATCAGCAGGGACATGGACCGGAAGGGCCGGAGGCTACGCGGGTTCATTCGGATCTCATGATCTCGTTTTCTGGATAACTGATGAGATATCCGGCACAGCGGGCAGCGGAAAACTGACTGCTGACATAACAGGGATCTCTCTTTCTCTCAGCCAGTACACTGACATAAAAGGAACCCTTATCGGGAATTATGATCAAAACTCACAAACCTGGTCGGCAAATATAGGCGGATACTGGAGCAACGGGCAGGATTTAAACTTCAGCGGAGAGATATCCGGCGACCTGGGACTGACCACAAAGACTTATATAGGATTAGGTTCAACTTATGAGCCTTACAAGCATTTCAATTATGAATACATGGAATTGAGCGGCACAGGATGGTCTTCGCTCTATGATGAAACAAGCGGGATTCACACCAACCGTGATTATTTCCCTGACGGGACATATACTGAGACCATAGAGTCTATTGAGGGTGTAATAACTCACGGATCGGGGACCTGGGACAGCAGCGGCGGCGATCTTCTTGCATATCTTGAAGGCATGAATGAAAAATTTGATTCGTCAAGCGAATATGAACTTTATCGCATGGAGTATACCGGCGATCTGGATGGTGTTATAGGAGGCCTTGATCCCCTGTGGAGTGCAACTTCTTCATCGCCTGCGGATATAGTAATGATGGGCGAACTTGATCCGGATGACGATATTAACAATATTGCGCTATCGGTCTTTAATGCAAAGATAGGATCCGTCAACCCCATGGATGGTTCTGGCACACTGTGGAGCGAGGCTGCCTCAGCAGTAATAGGGGCATACAGCGGATACAGCGCGGGGATCACGCTTGCAGGGACAAATGATATCTTGATTCAGGGAAATATAATAGGTCTGTATGTGGACAATTCAGGAAACGCCGGATATCTCAGGGGGGCTTATAGCGGCGCGGGCTATACGGAATCGCGGTTATGGGAAGCAGCAGGCGCACTCTACCCGGATAAGGTGGCATCGTCCGTGGGCATCGCACCTGCGAACTTTATGGTGGCGCAGGGATGGGGATATGGCGTCCTTGACGGCAGGCTGGGAAGCGACGGATTTGTTGGCACGGGAGAAGAAATGATGCACTATTCTTCCGGTGGAAATATGGAGACCATTTCCATAATCGATGAAACAACCTTCACCGCAATGCCATGGGGCGCTTATTCAGGCCACTATAACGGCGTTTTCAATAATCCAGAGATCTCAATCGTCTGGTCGTCGATAGCAGGCGGAGGCGCGGATTTCGGGGCCTATTTTGATGATGCAGGCGACTGGTATTATGACGAAGGAGTCTTTATCGGCAGCACCGCCAGCCCCTGGACCGGCGGAATGCTCAGCGCGGACTTTAGTGCAGATTTTATATCATCCAGAAAAATGGGGACCATGAATGGCAATATCCTCGGCACATATGATAATGTCAGCAAACACTGGCAGGCTGTAAATACGGGTACATGGAGCGGAACCGATCTTTTATTTTACAGTGAATTCGATGCGCCTATCATGCACTCAGTAAGAGACTATGCGGGCAGATACTCCTACACCGGCGGCGGGGAATTTTATTACGCCTACAGTGGGGATAACAGATCAGGTTATTGGGAATACAGGTCAACACCTTCGGAATACCCTTATTCATACCGCTATTTCAGCAGCGACGGGTCAACGACCACATACTGGTATACCGCTTTAGATGTATATACTGTTGAACACGGCACATGGGATCCTGAGACTCAATCCCTGGCGGATATCATGAGCGATCCTCCGGTTCCTTCCGGTGAAACCGCAGAACTTGTGGAGAGCGATGAAGTTGTTACCGACGCCACTTCAGGATATCTTTACGGTTCTATGGGTGGAACAGTGTCCCTCTGGTCCGGCAGCGACATCCCGTTTACACTAATGGGCTTCTATTCAGGCTCCGGAATGGCCAGTATATGGAATACCTATGAGCTGTTCAGCGAGAATGTTACAGACGACAGTAAAACCACCTATGACGGCGGCGCATATTATGGCGCGATGGCGGGCATAAAAGATGATGATATACTTAAAGGCATGCTGGCGGCCCTCTATATAGCGCCAGACGGGAGCGCCGGGGTTCTGACCGGCAATTCAACAGGTATAGTCTATCCCGGCATAGATATGTTCAAGATGGAAGGGACTGTCAACCGCACAAAAAAGGTATTGAATATCGGGATCGGACCGGAAACCCTTTACGATAATGTGGTTGAGAGGTATCCTTCTGTAAAGTTTGCTGGAGATTTTTCCGGAACAGGGAGCATCCTGACCGGGGAAGATTATTATTCAACTGATTTTCAGATGACCCGGATTTTGAATGAGCCGTGGGGCATATATTCATTCGAGGAATATGGTGAATTTGAAAACCCGGGGCTTGCGACAACATTTAAGTCACAAATGGGCGGATCAGATTATTCCGGCTACATGGAGTATTTCCTGGCAAATACATCCGGCACATGGTCGAATGGCGTCATGGATGCATCCATGAGCGGAAAAATTCTTTCGGAAACCAGGCTGACCAATCTTTCAGGTGATTTGCTCGGCACATACAGCGGAACAACAGAAGGACTGTGGGAGGCAGTGAGTCTGGGCACATACAGCGGGGCTGATCTTAAGTTCTCCGGGGGTATAGATGCCGATATAATCCACGCGGTCAGGAATATTTCAGGAGATTATTCAATTACCACAGGATCAGGGACAGGGTCTTACTACTATAATTTTTATGAAGATAACTCTTATGGTCATGTAAGCTATACAAATCCTGACACAGGTTATATTGAAACTTACTACAACAGCGATGGAACAAAAGATATGTACGATTCATCGACAGGGGAGTGGACTGAAGGAACATGGAACCCCGCTGTTGACAGTCTCGCATCCCTCATAAGCCCCACACCTCCGGATATTCCGGGCTATGAATGGACAGGATTTTCCGAAAGCAGCATTTGCGCAATGCCTTCAGCAGACCTGGATGGTTTGATGGGAGGGGCGACCTCGCTTTGGACAGGGATTGATATACCTGTTACCCTTATGGGTTCT
>CAZJOB010000134.1:0-8923 GCA_964547435.1 uncultured Desulfatiglans sp.
AAGGACTTAGCTGAATGCTGATCCGCCTTCGTTTGCAACTATGGCGGGAAAAGCTTCATCCAGGATTTTACTTGTATATGACATTTATATTGACAATCCATACATTTATTATTTAATCTAGGTGTTTATTTTTAGCAGCTTTCTTTAAAAATTATGTTTGAAACTTTATCTGAAAAACTAAATAAAGTCTTTAAAAAAGTTAAAGGCCACGGCAAATTAAGCGAAAAGAATATTCAGGACGCGCTTAAGGAGGTGCGGCTCGCGCTCCTTGAGGCTGATGTCAATTACCGGGTTGTTAAAAACCTGATCGATTCCATTCGCGAACGCGCTGTAGGAAAGGAAGTTCTTGACAGTCTAACCCCCGGTCAGCAGGTTATTAAGATAGTAAACCAGGAATTGACCGGGTTAATGGGAGGGGAGCACCAGGAATTACGGCTCACGGGAAAGACTCCCTTTACCATAATGCTGGTCGGTCTTCAGGGATCAGGCAAGACGACTACAGCCGGTAAGTTGGCCCTGTACCTTAGAAAACATGGGAGGAATCCCTATCTTGTCCCCGCGGACGTATATCGTCCGGCGGCGATAAAACAGTTGGAAAAGATCGGTGCGCAGATAGATGTCCCTGTATATGAGTCTGACAGCAGCCATAAACCTGAAAACATCTGTCTGGACGCCCTCGCAAAGGCGGGAAGGCATGGTTCGGATGTCCTGATTATCGACACGGCAGGACGGCTTCATGTAGATGAAAACCTGATGAATGAGCTGGTCCGAATAAAGGAGAAGATCAGACCGACAGAGATTCTTTTTGTAGCCGATTCAATGACCGGGCAGGATGCCGTTAACATGGCCGGACAATTTGACAGGCTGCTTGACATAACAGGCGTTATCCTTACCAAGATGGAAGGCGACGCCAGGGGAGGCGCAGCCCTTTCCATCAAGGCGGTCACGGGGAAACCTATAAAATTCATAGGGACCGGAGAAAAACTTGACGCCCTTGAGCCCTTTTTCCCGGATCGAATGTCATCCCGAATCCTCGGTATGGGTGACATCCTCACGCTTATAGAAAAGGCTGAAGAGGAATTCGATCAGAAAGAAGCTGTCAGGCTGGAAAAAAGACTCAGAAAGAGGGAGTTTGATCTTGAAGATTTCAGAAAACAGCTCATGCAGGTAAAAAAGCTGGGATCTCTGGAACAGATACTGGGAATGATTCCCGGAATGGGGCAGTTGAAACAGATGAAAAAATTGAAGCCCGATGAAAAGGAACTTGTTAAAATAGAGGCCATAATCAATTCAATGACAAAAAAAGAAAGGGCCAATCATAAAATTTTAAACGGCAGCAGGCGAAAACGCATAGCCCTTGGAAGCGGAACAAAGGTGCAGGATGTTAATCGCCTTTTAAATAGTTTTACTCAGATGAAAAAGATGATGGAAAGATTGTCAACAAGGGGATTAGGAAATCTTTCGGGGCTATTTGGTTAGAACTTTTACAATGAACAATGGACAATGGACAGTTACCGGCAACAAATAACTGATAACAATTAACTATTTACTTTTTACTTTTTACTATTTACTTTTTACTTTTAACTATTTACTGTTAACCAACAACAGGGGGTGATAAATTCAAACATGGCTGTAAAAATCAGATTAACCAGAATGGGCGCAAAAAAGAAACCATACTACAGGATAATTGCCGCTGAGTCGGAGGCGCCCAGGGACGGAAAATTTCTTGAAATACTCGGTTCATATAATCCTATGAAAGATCCTGCCGAGATCAGGCTTGATAATGAAAAAATCAGCAAATGGCTTGAAAAAGGCGCACAGGCCAGCGAGTCAGTACAGGCTATTTTAAAGAAAGAGGGATTTAAGGTTACTGCAACGTCAAATTAATATGCTGATCTGTTGAATTCAACGAGGGGGGAATAAAGATGAAGGACTTGATAGCATACATTGCAAAAGCGTTGGTGGATAATCCTGATGCGGTAAATGTGACCGAGATTGAAGGCGCACAGACTTCTGTTATTGAACTCATAGTTGCCAAGGAAGACCTGGGCAAGGTTATAGGTAAACAGGGAAAAACCGCCAAGGCCATGAGAACAATACTGAGCGCCTCTTCTACAAAGCTTAGAAAGAGATCAGTGCTGGAAATTATTGAATAATTTTGAACAAGGATTCTCCCGAAAAATTAATCCTGCTGGGGAAAGTTATTCGTTCTCACGGGCTCGATGGCGCTTTAAGGATTAAATCATACGCCCGGTCCGAAGAATCTTTTCTTTATGCCGGTTCTGTTTTTCTTGAACCGGACCGGCAGGAACCGGTTGAATTCAAAGTCCTGTCCATTAAGCCCCATAAGGGCCTTTTTCTGTTGAAGCTTTTGAATATCGACTCCATTGAAAAGGCCGATTTTTATCAGGGCGCGAATATCTATATCAGCGAAAAACGACTGAAAAGGGATAATGAGGACGAATACTTCTGGTATGAGCTGAAAGGGATTAATGTCTACCTGAATACCGGAAAATTGATAGGCAGAATAAAAGAGATTATAAATACCGGAAGTAATGATATATTTGTCGTAAAATCGGATACTTCGGAAATTCTAATCCCTGCTTTGCAGGAAATTGTGGAATCCGTTGATCTCAAAAACAGGCAAATGATTATTTCCGATACGAAGGGATTGCTGGAGTTAAATGAGGTTTGATATTCTCACTCTGTTTCCTGATTTTTTTACACCCTTTCTGAATGAAGGCGTTTTAGGCAGGGCCGTAAAAAAAGGGCTGCTGGATGTCAGACTTGTAAACATACGATCCTTCGCCAAAGGAGTTCATAAGGTCACTGACGACAGGCCATTCGGCGGAGGAAGCGGTATGGTTATGAAACCCGGGCCGATTTACAGGGCATTGAACTCCGTGGACAGGACAGGAGAAAAATCCGGTGTTATCCTGCTCACCCCCCAGGGCAGAACATTCAATCAGGAGGAGGCATGGGAACTTTCGGGCCTGGATCAACTGATTATTATCTGCGGCCGCTATGAGGGAGTGGATGACAGAATAAGGGAGCGCTTTGTTGACAGGGAAATTTCCATAGGCGATTATATCCTGAGCGGAGGTGAACCCGCTGCCATGGTCGTCCTTGATGCGATAAGCAGGCTTGTTCCGGGGGTGCTCGGATGTGAAAGGTCCAACAGGGAAGATTCCTTTGAAGACGGTCTTCTTGAATACCCTCAATACACAAGACCCAGGGTCTTTATGGGTGATGAGGCGCCTGAAGTTCTTCTTTCCGGAGATCATGAAAGAATACGCGTCTGGAGAAGAAACCAGTCACTGAAACTTACATTGGAGAGAAGGCCCGATATCCTTGAAAAGGCGGTTCTCAGCAGGGAAGACAGAAAATTTTTAGAAGAACTTAAAAAGTAGATAAGAATATCATGGGGCTGTATATCGGGTTGCTTCATTACCCTGTTTACAATAAAAATGGAGAAAAGATAACATCGGCCATTACCAATCTTGATCTTCACGATCTGTCACGGCTTTCAAAGACTTTTGGAGCAAAAAGGTTTTACGTGATAAATCCTCTGAAAGATCAGCAGCGGCTTGCCGAAAGCATAGTCAGGCACTGGAAGGAGGGTTATGGCGCGACATATAATATTGACAGAAAAGAGGCTATTGAGGTAATAGAGATAACGCCTTCTCTGGAGGAGGCCATAGAAAAGATTACCGTGCAGGAAAAAGAAAGACCTCTTCTGATTGCTACACGGGCTTCGGAATATGATGATAAGGCCCTGACATACAACAGGGCCAGAAAATTACTGAACTCGGACAGGGCTGTTTTTCTGCTTTTCGGCACTGCCTGGGGAATGCATGATGAAATACTTAATACCGTGGATCTTGTTCTTGAACCGATTCGCGGGACCGGCGATTACAACCACCTTTCAGTAAGAAGCGCCGCTGGAATTATTCTTGATCGCCTGGTAGGAAGAAATTATTAATGCTATTGACATTTACAGCGAATTAGTAGAAACTCGCTATCATTCAGGAGGATATATGTCTAATATTGTTGAAAATATCGAAAGAGAACAGATGAGAATCGATATCCCCGATTTCAAGGCCGGCGATACTATAAAGGTCCACGCCCGAATAAAAGAAGGGGAAAAGGAAAGGATTCAGGTTTTTCAGGGCTTTGTTATCCGAAAAAGAAACGGAAGAACAGGCGCCACCTTCACCGTGCGCAAGATATCCTATGGTATTGGCGTTGAAAGGATTTTTCCGCTTCACTCTCCCACCATAGATAAAATTGAGGTTGTATCAAAGGGCAAGGTCAGAAGAGGAAGAATCTATTATATGCGAAATCTTAAGGGCAAGGCCGCGCGCATTAAAGAAAAAAGGTAGTAAAAACATATAATATTGATTGATTCTGATAAAAACCTGCCCCTGTTTCCGGGGCTTGATCTTAAAGAACCTGATCCGCTGGTTTATGAATCAGCGGCAATAAGGAACGGGTACAGGATTATCGCTGGCGTTGATGAGGCAGGCAGGGGTCCTTTAGCCGGTCCTGTTGTTGCGGCGGCAGTTATTATTCCCGAAGGCATCAGATTACAAGGTGTTAAAGACTCCAAAAAGATGACAGAAAAGGCCAGAAAAAAGGCCTTTTCTATTATCAGCCACACTGCTGTCTCAATAGGCATAGGAGTAGTTTCGCATCAATACATCGATGAAAAAAATATACTTCGGGCCTCCCTTGAGGCAATGAGACTTGCTGTCTCCTATCTGGAACCTCCCCCTGAATTTGTCCTTATTGACGGCATCCACGGCATTAACGCTTCATTTCCTCAGAAATGCATTATAAAGGGAGACATGCTGAGTCAGTCTATTTCTGCCTCTTCCATTATTGCCAAGGTTTACAGGGACAGCCTTATGGACTCATTCCATGAAAAATATCCGGAATATGGATTTAACCGAAACAGGGGTTATGGAACAGCCCGGCATCTTGAGGCCCTGAGAAAATACGGCCCCTGCCCTGTACACCGCCTGACCTTCAGAGGTGTGAATTAAATGACCAGAGAAAGGCTGGAACTGGGCAGGCTTGGAGAAGATCTCGCTCTGAAAAAAATCAAGAAGCTCGGATACAAGATTATAACAAGGAATTACCGCTGCCCTCTCGGCGAGATAGATATTATTGCGAAACACGGCGAATATCTTGTTTTTATTGAAATTAAGACCAGAAGAGGACGTTCTCTGGGATACGCGAAAGAGGCTGTTACTGCCAGAAAAAAAAGACAGATATCCAAGGCGGCCCTGGCCTATATGAAGGAAAACAGGTGTTGTGATGTGAAATCCCGCTTTGATGTTGTGGCGGTGATTATATATGATGAAAAAACAGAGATTGAGGTAATAACAGACGCCTTTGAACTGGCGTATGGATGAAGAGGGCGCAAGGCGAAAGGCGCATGGTAAGAGTATACAGGAAAGAGGAAATGGCAAATTATGAACAGTAAATATCATCCAATATCCAGTATCCAGCATCCAGTATCCAGCATCCAGAAACCAGCATCCAGCATCCAGCATCCAGTATCCAGAAACCAGCATCCAGAAACCAGCATCCAGAAACCAGCATCCAGCATCCAGAAACCAGTTACCAGCGGCGCCCTTTATGTGGTATCCACTCCAATAGGAAACCTTGAGGATATTACCCTCAGGGCATTGAGGATACTTAAAGAGGTGTCTTTGATAGCGGCTGAAAGCTCCGGACACACTAAAACACTTTGCGATCACTATGATATCAGGACGAGAATTATCAGTTATAATCAGCACAATCATAGGGCAAAGGTCCATTATCTGCTGGATATTCTGAAATCCGGCAGGGATATCGCGCTTGTCACCAGCGCCGGGACCCCTACCCTGTCCGATCCGGGAGGCCTTCTTATAAAAGAGGCGCATGATTCAGGCGTAAAAGTGTCACCCATCCCCGGACCTTCAGCGGCTATAGCCGCCCTTTCTGTCTGCGGATTAAAGACTGACAGATTCGTATTCATCGGGTTTCTTTCCAACAGACAGGGAAAAAGGAAAAAAGAACTGAAGGGATTAATTAATGAGCAGAAAACCATGATCTTTTATGAATCGCCCCGCAGGGTTCTGCAAATGCTCAAAGATATTAAAGATATCATGGGAAACCGAAAGGCCGTAATCCTGAGAGAATTGACCAAGATGTTTGAGGAGATAATATCCGGTAACATGAAAAATCTGATCGCCGGTATGGAAGTGCGGGATATACAGGGTGAGTTCACCCTGATAGTGGAAGGTAAAGATGAAAACATGAGGCCTGATTCATTGGAACCCGGCATAATAAGGGAGATCGAAGAATGCCTCAACAGAGGGGAAAAGGGTGTAAAGGGTCTGGCAATTGAGCTTTCAGAAGAATATGGATTAAATTACAGGGATGTTTATAAAAAGATTCTCGCAATTAAAAAGGAGATTAATAACCTGTAATGTTAAAAAGTCCTGTACTTTTTACGAGTTCAACAAAAAATAATAGATAAAACTTTTATTTTGGATTATATACCAGACAGTACATATAATATATCAACCTTTTGATTCTGATTTTTGACTATGGAGTTAACAAGAAAACTTAAAATTGAAAATGACCTCGGCCTGCATGGACGTGCTGCCGCTAAAGTTGTTGAATTAAAAAGAAAATTCAAATCTGCTCTCTACTTCAGCAAGAATGGCCAAAAGGAGATCGACGGGGGCAATATCCTGTCTATTCTAACGCTCTCATGCGGAAAGGGCACAGAAATAGAGGCAAAGGCCGTGGGAGAAGACGCGGAAGAGCTTCTGCTTGCGCTTAATAATCTCTTCATAAATAAATTTGGTGAAGGTAAATGACTGAATCTACTCAAATGGAAAATACCCTCATGAAGGGGATTGCAGTTTCATCCGGAATAGTCATAGGAAAGGCTCGTCTGGTAGACAGGTCCAGGCAGAAGATCATTTACCAGTACCTGATAAATGAAAAGGAGATCAACAGGGAGGTCGAAAGGTTTGAAGAGGCCCTCGAACTCACCAAAGAGCAGATTATCAATCTGAAAAAGGGTATGTCTGACAGCATAAGAGAACATTCTTTTATACTTGATACATGCCTCATGATCATTGATGACAACATGATCAGGGAAACAACCATAAAAACAATCCTTGAAGAAAAGATAAATGCCGAATGGGCACTGAAAAAATCTGTTCAGCAGATAAGACAGTTGTTTGACGATATCGATCATGAATATATAAAGTCCCGAATCCACGATGTGGAGAGTGTCACGGAGAGGATACTCAGAAACCTGTCGGGAAAGGAACAGGACAGTCTTTCCAAAATCAATGATCGTGTAATCATTATTGCGCATGACCTGTCTCCTGCAGACACAAGCGAATTGAACACCTCAATGGTAATGGGTTTTGTAACCGATGTCGGAGGAAAAACCTCACATACTGCCATAATGGCCCAGGCCCTTAAAATTCCGGCTGTTGTGGGTCTTGAAACCGTTACCAGGAATGTGCAGGACGGCGACCTGATTATTATTGACGGTTATAACGGTGAAATAGTTGTCAATCCTGATGATGAAACCATCATCAGCTATCAGGAAAAAGAGCTATACTATAAAAACTACATCTCCAGCATACTTCGTTCAAGTCATCTGCCCTCAGAGACAATTGACGGCCACAGGATCTCAATAATGGCAAATATAGAATTTCTGGAAGAAGTAGCCTCGGCAAAGGAGAACGGCGCCGAGGGTATAGGCCTTTACAGAACCGAATACCTCTATCTCAGAAGCGGAGAGATCCCCCCTGAAGATGAGCTTTTTGATGATTACAGGCAGGTGGCCGAAATGATGTCGCCCGCACCGGTCACAATACGCACCCTTGATATTGGCGGCGATAAACTTATGTCCTTTCAGGATCTTTCAAAAGAGATAAATCCCGCCCTTGGACTGAGGGCCATAAGATTCTGTCTTAAGGAGCAGGGTATCTTCAGGAGTCAGTTGCGCGCCATTTTAAGGGCAAGTTTATATGGCAATATTAGAATAATGTTCCCGATGATTTCAGGTCTCAAGGAATTCATAAGCGCCAAAAAGATTATGAGTGATGTCATGAAGGATCTTGAAAAAGAGCGGATTGATTTTGATCATGGCATCAAAGTCGGAGCCATGATAGAGGTCCCTTCGGCAGTCATGGTGGCGGATATACTGGCCAGAGAGGCGGATTTTTTCAGTATAGGGACAAATGACCTTATTCAATACGCCCTGGCAATAGACAGAGGCAATGAACATGTCGCGTACATGTATGAACCATTTCATCCTGCCGTATTAAGGATGATTATTCAGACGGTCAGGGCAGCGGAAGAAGCAGGTATTGAAGTGGCAATGTGCGGTGAAATGGCCGGAGATCCTTATTGCGCGTCACTGCTGCTGGGAATAGGCATCAACGAGCTGAGCCTGAATATCGGCAATATCCCGCTGCTAAAAAAGTTAATACGATCCCTGTCAAAAAAGGAATGTGAAAAAGAACTGAAATTTATTATGGAAATGACCACTGTTGATGAGATCCGCAAATTTATTATTGATAAAACCGACCTTCTCATACCTGAGATGGTAAACAAGGAGTCTCATGATATTCCGGCAATAGTTCATGCATGAAATTATCCATGAGCAGGATTAATCCTAATGAGCAAAAAGATCGTATGTCAGAATAAGAAAGCATACCACAACTATTTTATCGATGAGTCTATTGAAGCCGGCATGATACTCGTGGGCCCCGAGGTAAAATCCCTCAGAGACGGAAGAGCGAGTCTGCTTGACGGATACGCGAAGATAGATAAAGGTGAGGTATATCTGCATAATATGCATATTACACCCTACCCCTTCACTCATTATCTGCAACTGGAC